>NZ_PIJG01000059.1:0-15710 GCF_002809955.1 Geobacillus sp. Manikaran-105 | reverse complement strand
GATGGCCGAAAACAACGGGGGTGGCAAGCTTTTTTTCTTCCAACCGTTGAAACTCAAGGGAAAACCGTGAGTGTGGAGGATAAACTTTTGACAATACCTTCAACTAGACAGGGGGAGCAACAGATGCCAGATGTGACTATATCGATTTGGACTGCTGCAGTCGGCTTTTTTCTCGGTTTCTTGGCATACTTTTTTAAAAAATGGTGTCCTTCTTTATATGTACATATCCTCACTGCGATACTCGGAATCGGATGGATCGTCTATGTGTTCTTAGATCAAGGGTTTATAAAAACGGTGCCCATTTTTTTTATATTTGGATTTAGCTTTTTTAGCTCTCCGGTACCGGAAAGAAGCAAAACCCAATTGAAAGAGATCATCGATCAACTAAAAGAACAAGGTGCGAGAGAAATAGTCTTGTCTAAAAATAAAGAGCGCCTATTAGCGGATTTGTTATTTTCCGGATTTTTCATCGTCATTGCTGTTCTTTATTTCCTTTTCGGGCCGAATTCCGCGATTACGTTCATCCTTTTATATAGCTTCATCTCTCTTTTTGTTGGGCTGACAAAAAGAGTGGGACTGCTTCGCTCTCTCCGCCTTTTTTACGCAGAACACGAAGAAGCATTATATGCTGTATCTTTGTTTGAAACCAAAAAATATCCATTGAAGGAACTTTCAGAAGTAAGCGTTCAGACAAGGCCGGATGTGTTGCAACTATTCCAGCTTTTTTCTTTGTTCTCTCCTAATATGGACTATACGACCAGCATGGGGAAAACGTGGAAGTTATCTTTTTCCGGTGAAAAAGTTTATCTCACCCCTGATCCATTAGAATCGATGGATTTTCTCCTTAAAGGAGAAATACATAAAATGGAAGAGTTCGAAGTAAAGCCTTTTTATCATCCGAAAAATTGGAAACGACTTTTAGGAAAATGGTATTTTGCAGCAACGGTGAAAGGGGTGGGAGCTTATGCAGCCCTTCTCACACTGTTTACTTTGCTGGGGATCGGGCCGATCGCAACAACCGCTGTTATTATACTATTTTGGATATTCAATCTATGGATTTCGGATCGCGTATTGAAAATCGCTTTAGATATGAGGAAAATAGACGATCCCGATTTGCTGCCCATCATCGAGAAAGTCTTTTCACGTGCCGGCCTTTCTCATGTTGATATTTATGTTACGGAATCGGCCGAATATAACGGTTTTGCGATAGGTGCGAATATTGGTCGATCATTGGTAGCGTTAACTTCAGAAACGATGAAACTTCCCCATGAAGCCATTGAAGGCATTTTGGCTCATGAGGCGATTCATGTGAAAAAGCGAGATGTCTTGATAGGACAGTTATTGCGATTTGCGTTGATCGGGTTAGTTTTTGCTGGTGTTTTCCTTATCCATGAAGCCTTTCCAAATTGGCTAGAACATAATCAAATCTTTGTTTTTCTCGGCCTATGGCTCTTGATTTTTCTGCTTCCTGCTTTCCAATCTCTATTCACACAGTGGATGGAAGTCCGGGCAGATCATTTAGGAGCAACGCTGTTGGACGGTGGGAATGCTCAAATGGCTAACAGTTTGACGATCCTGTGTGAATATCAAGATCGAGCATTGGAAAAGTCTGTAGGATACCACATTGATTTTAAAAACGAGCAAGAAGCAAATAAAAAGGACAAAAAAATCTCTTCCTTAGAAAGAGATTCTTGGTTTTTTAGATTTTTGGAATTCCAGTTTATGCCCCATCCGCCCATGTATTGGCGTGTTCATGCGCTTCAAACAACAGAAACCGAATGGAGCATCAGGAAAATCAAATTATGGTGGTGCAGCCGCTTCCGAGAGTCGTTGCCCAATTGAAACCGTAGGTGAGCAAACTTACTCATCTCCATGGACAACTGAGATCCCTTCGTGAGACTTCGCTGTTGTACATATGAGGCACGAACGTCCTTGTGGCTCGTAGTAGGCACGCCTATTCTAGCCAAGGAATTCGGTCCTTGTGACAACAGCAAACGAAGCCCTTCCTCCAACATCATTCCGAGCGAAGTGATGATTCGGATCATGGGGCCCCCTGTATTGCGGGCGCACCCACTCTCGGACATGCAACGGCTGCACGTCGTCCTGCCAGCTCTCGCAATATGAGCAGACTCGATACAAAAAGTGCTGACGACACGGAATCAACGTACAGCCGTCTCATTTCGCTTTATACTCCAGCATCATGAGCAAGCGCCGCACACGAAAATGAACATCGCCTCTTTCCAGCCGCTTCGGCTGAAAAGAGGCGATGTCTTCTTACGACTGGCTGCTGTCTCTCGCTTTTAAGGTGACCGATACAGTCGTCTCAAACCCGTCGCGATAGATCGTCAGTTTGATGCGATCACCGACCGCTGTTTTCGTATACAAATAGTTGCGCAACGCGCTGACGCTGTCGATTTTCTCCCCGTTGATCGCCGTGATGACGTCTTTCGATTTCAATCCGGCCTCGGCGGCTGGGGAGAACGGTTCGACGGACGTGACGGCCGCCCCGCTTGTGATGTTCGACGGCAATTTCAATTCATTCGTGCGGACATCATCGGACAAATCCGCCACATCGACAAGCTGGACGCCAAGGTACGGGCGTTTGATTTTCCCATCTTTCATCAGCTGCTCGACGATCGGTTTGACGTTTTCGCTCGGGATGGCAAAGCCGAGCCCTTCGACGCCCGTTTCCGCGATTTTCATGCTGTTGATGCCGATCACTTGCCCCGCGCTGTTGATGAGCGCCCCACCGCTGTTGCCCGGGTTGATCGCGGCGTCCGTTTGGATGACGTCGATTTCCCAATCCCCCGCTGACGTTGAGACGGGCATCGTCCGTTTGCCGCTGACGATCCCTTCCGTCACCGTCCGCGACAAATCAAGGCCGAGCGGGTTGCCGATCGCCGCGACAGGCTCGCCGATTTTCACCTTCGACGAGTCGCCGAAGCTCGCCACTTTCGTCGCCCCTTCAGCAGGGATTTTCAAGACGGCGAGGTCGGTGAGTGCATCCGCGCCGACGATCTCGGCTTTCACTTTTTTCCCGTTCGCGAGCGCCACTTCGACTTTGTTCGCCCCTTCAATGACATGGTTGTTCGTCACAATGTAGGCCGCATCGCCGTCTTTTTTAAAGATGACGCCCGACCCCGTTCCCGCTTCGGTATCTTGCGCTTGATCAGAGAAAAAGTCGACTTGCTTTTGAATGTTGACGACGCCGACGACCGCATCGGCCACTTTATTAATGGCAGCGATCATGTTCGTGTTGACGTTCGCCGTCGGCTGCAGCGGCAGCGCCTCGCTTTTTGCGGTCGTTTCCGCTGTTTCCGTTTGGGAATTCGTTTCTTCATGCATCCATTTCGGCGCCACATACCACGTCGCCGCGCTCCCAATCACCGCCCCTGCGATGGAAGCGGCGAGCCACGATACGAAGCGGCCGCGGCGTTTCGGTTCTGGCGTTGGGGTTGGTTCAAATGGCATCATGTCCATGGGTCATCTCCTCCTTCATGATCCATGATGGAATATGCAGCATCTTCGAGCGAATGGCCGCCAAGCAGTGAAATGGCGGGCGACATACGACGATGCCACCGACATCGATCGGCCTTGCATAAAGAGAAGACCAGCGTCGCTGTTTCTTTCGGTTGTTCTGATGCATCGTTTCATCCCTCCCTGCATCCGTTATGTCGTCTCCGGCGCTGGCGTCATCCGCTTCTGCTTCCGCCTCCGTCCCGCCGCGAGCGTGCGGATCGACAGGAAAATCCCCGTCGCGGTCAAAATGATCATCGCCACCGCCGCGACATCAACCGCCCAGCGGATGTCAAGCGAACCGATTCTCCCTTCGTGCAGCTGGCGGACGAACATCATGAGCGACGATCCGCCTCCCTCGGCGCGCGGTGCCATCGGGGCCGTAGATGCCCCCGCTCCCGACGTCTGCCCCGCCCCGAACGCGTTCATTCTTTCCTGCGCGGCGCGGTGCATCTCGCCGCGCTCCGCCTGGCCGATCAGCCACGGCTCGGATAGAAGGAGCCCCGTCACCGCCTCAACAAGCAAAAAGATCGAACTGATCAGCCCAATCCAAAGATGCAAATTCCTCATTTTCCTCATCGCCGTTTGCCTCCTTTTCCTCTTCGTCCATCATGATAGCCAAGGAAGGTGAAAAAATGGTGAAAATTCTTTTTGAGAGAACAGCCTTCTGCGCGGCGAATGGGCTGCGTTTTCACCGTTTTTTCACGAACGATTTGATATGATTAAGAAGGAAGAGAGACAGAACGGGAGGAATGGCGATGAAAATTTTGCTGGCCGAGGACGATCTTCACCTAGGGGAGCTGATCGTTCACTTATTGAAAAAGAAAGGCATCGACCATATCGATTGGGTGCAGGAAGGGGAAGATGCGTACGATTACGCCATGGCGGAGTTTTACGATGTCGTCGTGCTCGATTGGATGCTTCCAAACGGCGATGGGGTGGACATTTGTCGACGGTTGAGGCAAAACGGCTACACAGGCGCGATTTTGATGCTGACGGCGAAAGACGCCGTCCACGACCGCGTCACCGGGCTTGAGGCGGGAGCGGACGATTACTTGGTCAAACCGTTTGAAATCGACGAGCTCGTCGCGCGGCTCAAGGCGCTCGCCCGGCGGACGTTCGTCCCGCTTCAAGAGGAAAAAGTGGCGTTTCACAGCTTCACCTTAAACCGGACAAGCCATACTCTCCATCGCGGCGATGAAGAGATTTTCCTCACTCCACGCGAGTTTCAGCTTCTCGATTTGCTCGTGCAAAACCAAGGGCAAGTCGTGCCGCGCGAAACGATATTGGACCGCGTTTGGGGGTGGGATGCCGATGTGTCAATGAAAACGATCGACGCGACAATCAAGCTATTGCGCAAAAAGTTGAAAGACGATGTCATCCAAACCGTTCGAGGAGTGGGGTATAAAATTGAAAAATAACTGGAGGGAATGGCGCGACTGGCTGCGCCGCCTAGGAAGCGCCGACTTGTTCCGCCGCGCCCATTGGCGGCTGACGGCGCTCTACAGCGGCATTTTCACGTTGTTTCTCGCCTTGTTTGTCATGATCGCCGCGGCCTTGTTTTACTGGATCGCTACCTCTGATCAAGAGCGGCGCATCAGCCGCCTCGCCGAGCAAGAGGCGAATACGATCGAACAAGTGCTGCTCAAGCAAAGCAATTTCGACTTGTTTGATGATGAAAATGTCATTTTGTTAAGCGAAGACCAACTCTTTTTTTACGTCATCGGCCCGGACGGGGGCCTGCTCGCCGGGGATGAAGTCCACCCGCGCCTGCGTCCGTATTTTTTAAACGCCTTGTCCCATCTCAAGGCAAATGAGCGCGCTCCCGTCTACATGAGCGTCTCTTTGCCGGAACATATGCCCGGCCTCGCGCGCGAAGCGGCCCGCGACTGGCGCGTGCTCGCTGCCGCCCGTCCGCTCGTCATCCACGGCGATTTCGTGGGCATGCTGTATATCGGCATGGACGTCACGTCGTTTTTCGGCGTGTTCCATTGGCTGCTCATTGTGCTCATCGGCTTATCGGTGCTGTTTCTTGCCGTCGGCGTGGCGCTCAGCTTCTTTATGTCCAAGCGCGCGCTCGCACCGATTGAAGAAGCGTACGAGCGGCAGCGCCAGTTCGTCGCCGACGCCTCTCATGAGCTGCGGACGCCGCTCAGCGTCGTCTTCTCGTCCGTCGAGGCGCTTTCGCTTGAGGAGGATGTGATGAAAAACGACTTTGCCCGCCGCCTGCTCGACCGCCTGCGTGACGAATTGAAGCGAATCACGAAACTGATGAACGACTTGTTGACGCTCGCCCGCGCGGATGCGAAACACGCCGCGCTGGAGCTTTCAAAACAAACGTTCGATTTCCGCCCGCACGCCGAGCGCACGTTCCAGCTCATGTCGGAACTGGCGGCGAAAAAACAGATTACGATGCATTTTCACGCTCCCGAGCAAGCGCTCGTCACCGCTGACCCGGACAAATTGACGCAGCTGTTGTACATTTTGCTCGACAACGCGATCAAATACACCCCCGAAGGCGGCGAGGTGACGCTGTCGATCCGCACCGAGCCAAAGCACGTGTTCCTTTCCGTCAAAGACACCGGCATCGGCATCCCGCCGGAAGACATCGGCCGCATTTTCGACCGCTTTTACCGCGTCGACAAAGCGCGCTCGCGCCAACAAGGCGGCCACGGCCTCGGGCTGTCGATCGCCAAATGGATCGTCGACGCCCACGGCGGCGCGATCCACGTCCATAGTCAAATCGGGGAAGGAACCGAATTTCTTGTTCGTCTTCCTTGCTAAATCCGGGGGACAAAACAGCAAGGCCAAGGCTTCCTTCCCCCAACAGAACGCGCCGTCGAGTGAGAAAAACGAAACATAAATATTGCTGTTGCGAATCGAACGTATTCATGTTATGATTTAAAACGTGATGACCAAATCGTCCATTTAGTCAAAACAAAGGATGAATGCCCATGTCGGATAAAAAACAACAAATTATTGATGCCGCCACTCAATCATTTTCGCTGTTCGGCTACAAAGCAACGACAATGGATCAAGTAGCGAAGATGGCTAATGTCGGCAAAGGAACGATTTATACATTTTTCAAAAGCAAAGAAGAGTTGCTTGACCATATCGTTTCCTCTGTTATATCCGAAATTAAGCATGAAGCAGATGCGGCTATGGATGATCGTTTGCCGTTCAGCGAAAACGTCCAACGCGCCTTGCAACGTATTTTTACGTTCCGCCAGGAACATGAATTAACCATCAAACTTTTGCAGGAAGTTCGCGATATTGGCACCGCAGCTGTACGAGAGGTGATGAAACGCCTTGATCGCGAAATGATTGCCTATATTCGCGAAAAAATTGAAGAAGCGATGGCAAAAGGAGAAATTCGCCCTTGCGATCCTGAGTTGACGGCATTTTTCATGTTTAAAATGTACATCGCACTAAGCATTGAATGGGAAAAAGAGCACGAACCATTGTCTCAACAAACCATTGCCGAACTGTTTGATCTGTATTTGCTGAAAGGATTGTCTCCATGATAATCCTTCACTTTTTGGGCTAAAAATGACTAAATGGACAAATCAGTCATAATTATAAACAAAGGAGGTTCGGGCATGCACGCATTTCAATTATGGTTGAAAGAATGGAAGGCCATTCTGACCAACCGCAAAGTACTGATTCCTGTCATAGCTGTATTATTCATCCCTCTTCTATACAGCGGCATGTTTCTATGGGCATTTTGGGATCCATACAATCATTTGGATGAACTTCCCGTCGCTGTAGTCAACCAAGACAAAGGGGCAATGCTCGACGGAAAGGAGATTCATCTTGGAAAAGATCTCGTCGAGAAGTTAAAAGAGAACAAACAGTTTGACTGGCATTTTGTAACCGAACATGAAGGGGAAAAAGGGTTAAAAGAACAAAAATATTATATGCTCATTCAAATCCCTGACGATTTTTCCCGGAATGCGACAACGCTGCAAGACGATCATCCGAAAAAACTGGAGCTCATTTACAAACCGAATGAGGGATTTAACTTTCTATCGGCACAAATCGGTCAAACTGCAGTTGAAAAAATAAAAAACGAAGTAGCGAACGCCATAACAGAAACATATGCCGAAAGCATGTTTGATACGATTCAAACCGTCGCTGACGGATTGACAAAAGCGAGCGACGGAGCCGCACGACTGCATGACGGACTCAGCCAAGCACAAAACGGAACAAACCGACTGTATGATGGCATGAAAAAAGCACAAGACGGAAGTGAAACGTTATATCACCATTTAGCGACACTCGCGGAAAAATCCGTGAGCTTTACTGACGGACTGCACCAAGCTGCCAGTGGCTCATTGCAAGTTCAAACCGGAATCGAAACGCTTTACAACGGGATGAAACAAATGACCACTGGGCAAGAGAAACTCCTCTCCGGAGCCAAGCAGGCTCAACAAGGAACAGCGAATCTTGCTTCAGGGACAAGACGCGTATATGAGGGGATGCAAGCGCTCGACGCCCGCACTCCGCAGCTTTTGCAGGGTTCGGAACAATTAAGCGGGGGAGCCGAAAAGCTAGCATCGTCGCTTGCGCAATGGCAACAAGGGGCGGCTCGGGTTCAAACAGGGGCGACCCAAGTAACAGGCGGGCTTGAACAGTTAGCGGCGCAGCTTGATGCACTCATTGCTCAAACCCCCGATCCGACACAAAAGGCGGTGTATGAGCAGCTAAAGGAAAATGTTGGGGAATTATCATTCGGAAGCAAACAAGTCGAAAACGGCATTGCGCAGTTAAACGATGGAGCCAAAGCATTACAATCAGGAGCAGCGTCGTTAAACAGCGGGGCGAAAAAGCTGCACGAAGGGCATATCGCTCTCGATCGCGGAATCGACAAACTGCTTGCCGGTCAACAACAACTTGTCAATGGCGCAGACGCACTGGCGAATGGTCAAGAACAACTCGTCAGCGGCATGAAAACAATGTATGACAAAATGCAAGAAGCTGCACAAGGAGCAAGCCAGCTTGCCCATGGCAGTGGAACACTTTCTTCAGGCCTGCAAACATTGGCTCAAGGAGCAGATCAGCTTCAAGATGGCACGCGTCGGTTGGCAAACGGTTCACAACAAGTAGCGGCTGGAACGAAGGAATTAACGAACGGGACAAAACATTTGCAAGATGGTGTCAACCAACTGACAGACGGCTCAAAAGAATTGGCGAATAAGTTGAAAGAAGGAGCCGAACAAGCAAGCGATGTCAAGGCCAATGAGGCTGTCTACGACATGTTTGCCCAACCAGTGAATCTCCACAAGGAAGAAATCAATAAAGTGCCGAACTACGGAACAGGGTTTACGCCGTACTTCTTGTCACTCGGATTGTTTGTGGGTGCGCTGTTGCTTTCCATCGTCTTTCCGCTTCGCGAACCAGCAGGGGTTCCACGTTCGCCATTGCATTGGTTTTTGGCTAAATTCGGCGTCTTGATCGGCGTTGGGATTTTGCAAGCACTGCTGGCGGATGTCGTGTTGCTGGTTGGACTCGATTTACACGTAAAAAGCGTCCCGCTCTTTATCGTGTTTAGCATTGTCACTAGCATCACATTTTTATCTGTCATTCAATTTCTTGTTACCGTGTTCGGCGATCCAGGAAGATTTATCGCGATTGTCGTGCTGATTTTGCAATTGACAACAAGCGCGGGAACATTCCCGCTCGAACTGATTCCACGCTCGTTGCAACACTTTAACGCATGGCTTCCGATGACGTATTCGGTTTTCGGATTGAAAGCGGTCATCTCAAGCGGTGATTTCTCGTTTATGTGGGAAAACCTCAGCAAGCTGCTGCTATTTGTTGTTGCCATGATGATGGGAACACTCGTTTATTTGACTATCCAACATCGCCGCCAATTTGCCACGGCCGTCGAACAAGCTTCTGAAGCGTAATTGCTTCAGAAGCTTGTTTTTTTCTATCGACCCTTGCCATCGTTATCATTCTTTCATGATTTCTCTCTGATGCAAGGGACAATGATGGAGAACAGTTTTTCATGTTCTTCCTCACATTTCAACTAATGATTCTTGAACGGTGAGACAGGCGTTATGAGCCGCTTCAGCGTTTTTTCGCAAACGGAACGTCGCCCTGCTTCAGGCGATGCAACAGGTGGAGGGCGTGGAGAATGCCAAATATATCAACGCATTCACAACCGCGTTGATATACTGCATAACCAAGTCTCCGACATCGCGGATTTCGATCGGAAACAGGCGGATGATGAGGACAGACACCGCGATGATGAGGAACGAACCGATCAGAGTACCGCCGAACCGCGCCTGCGGATGCCATCGAATTCTCGCCAGGCCGACGATCAACGAACCGATGGCAAACCCCAAAAACGAGCCGTACGCATAATATCCAACATAAAACGTCGGAAACAAAAAGGAAAACCACAACACCAACAAAGCGCCGCCCACATCAACCCCATACGACCGAACCACGTCTTTCCTTCCTCCCCCGTCATGTCATGCGAACATCACCGTTCATCTCGCAGCTCCCCACCTAATGGATGATATGCTCAAAACCCCTTCAAAAAACATTCGCTTTTCACCTAATTTTCTCCTTCCCCTTCTACAATACAAACCGTAAGCCAGTCCACCACACAAAAGGAGGTGACGAGATTGAAGAAAGCTCGGGCAGTTTTTCTGCTCGCCCTTGTTGCCCTTGCAGGGGTCAGCCTGTTTCACATTCTCGCTCCGCATGAAGTGATGGCGCACGGGCGGCCGGGCGCTCCGTTTGACGGCATGCCGGGCGGATTCAGTCATCCCCATCGGGAGTTCATCATGGAGCAGCGTGGAGGCTGGATGATGCCGATGTTGTTCCTAAAGTGGCTCATCCCTCTTTTGCTTGCCGCCGCCGGGGCCGTATGGCTCACTGCGGCGCGGTCGAAGCGCTGGATCGGCTGGGTGCTCGTCGCGCTCGGAATTGCGGCGTTGCTGCCGAAATGGATGTTGCTTTTGCTTGCACTGGCCGCGGTGTACGCCTTGGGACGTCGCCAAGCGCGCAAACCATCTGCTGTTGAGGTGTTGATGCCAGCGGCGCCATCCGTTTCCGCCGATTGGCTTGATGAATGGGAAAAAACGATTCAAAAGGAGGCACAAACAAATGGGCATTTTTCGCCGAATGAAGACGATCGTTCTCGCTGAAGTGAACGAACAAATCGACCGCTGGGAAGACCCTGTCGCCATGACGAAACAATATTTGCGCGAACTTGAAAAGCAGCTCGAACGAGGGCGCCAAGCGCTCGCCCAGCAATGGGTCGCCGAGCGGCGCTATGAGACGCTCATCGCCCAAGCGGAGGCGACGATTGAAAAACGGAGCCGCCAAGCGAAACTGGCGCTCGAACGCAACGAAGAAGCCGTCGCCAAACTCGCCTTGCGCGACAAGCTGTTGTATGAGAAAAAACTGGAGGCGTACAAACAACAATACGACGCCATCAAAGCGAAAACAGCCGAAGTCGCCAACCGTCTAAACCAACTGCGCGAGCGGTACGACGAGCTCGCAGCTAAGCAGCTGGAGCTCGCTACCCGCGTTAACGCCGCGCAAGCGTTGAAGCAAATCGACTCGGCGCTCGCCTCCTTTTCCGCCGACGAGGCGCTGCGCGGATTCGCCCGCATGGAAGAGCGCGTCATCGCGTTAGAAGCCGAGGCAGCCGCTGCCCGATTCGGAACGAACGCCGTGTTGTCCCCTGTGCCATTTGATGAAGAAGTCGAACGTGAGTTAGCCAAGTGGAAAGAAGCCCAAGCCAATAACGCCTAATCCCCTCCCCCTTTGACATAGATGACCCCCTTGCCGGGCAGGCAAGGGGGATGGTGTTTGTTCAGGGAAATGACACCGCTCCCCACCGTCGCACGGCCTGACTCTCGCTTTCCCCGTTTGGAAGCAAAATCGTTTCCTTTGTTTTTCCATCGTGGTAAAATCATTAGAGAAACGAAATAATACAGGAGATGACCTCCTATGAACTGGAAGCGAAGCGTCCGCGTTCTTTGGCTGTGCAATTTCATGGTGTCGGCGGGAATGACGATGGTCATTCCGTTTTTGTCGCTGCTGTTGTGGGAAATGGGCGTCACCGAGCACCATTCGTTGAGCGTCTGGACCGGCCTTGTCTTTTCGGCGACGTTTTTGTCGGCGGCCATCATGGCGCCGATTTGGGGCATGTTCGCCGACAAGTACGGCCAGCGCGCCAACCTCATCCGCGCGGGGATTGGCATGGGGCTGATCACCAGCTGCATGGCGTTCGCCGCCTCACCGATGGCGCTGCTTGCTCTCCGATTTCTTGTCGGCTTTTTCTCTGGATTTATCACTGTCTCGTTTTCATACTTGGCCCGCGTTGTGCCAAAAGACCATAGCGGCGAGGCGCTCGGGACGCTGCAGACGGGAAGCATCGCCGGCAACATCATCGGGCCGCTCATCGGCGGCGCCTTATCCGATTGGTTCGGCTTCCGCCCGGTGTTTCTCGTGACCGGGTTTTGCATTTTGGCGACATTGCTTCCTGTCGTCTTTTGGCTCGACAAAGACCCCGTCGCGCCGCAGACAAAAGAAAACAAGGCCAGCTTCAAAGAAGTATTCAGACACCGGCCGCTCATCGTCTTATTTATCGCCACGTTTCTCGTGCAAATTGCGGTTCTTGGCGTCAACTCGATGATGACGATTTTTGTCCAGTCGCTCGTCGGCCATTCTCGCAATCTCGCCTTTCTATCCGGCCTCGCCTCCTCGATCACAGGCATCGCGACGATCATCGGCGCACCGTACTTAGGGAAACTCGGCGACCGGATCGGGCAGGAGAAAACATTACCGATACTGCTTGTGCTGTCCGGCTTGTTCGCCTTGCCGCAAGTATGGACGGACCATCTTTATGAATTGTACGTCTGGCGCTTCTTGCAAGGGCTTGTCGTCGGCGGGGTATGGCCTGCCCTTCAAGCGCTGATCAACGCGCAATGCCCGCGCCGCATCCAAGGCCGCGTGTTCGGCGTCACAGCCAGCTCCCGCTTTCTCGGCAACCTCGCTGGTCCGACGGCAGCGGGAGCCATCGCAGGATTCGCATCCATTTCGGCCATTTTCGCCTTGTCAGGGCTACTCCTCATCGCCACAGGGGCTTTGGTCGGATCCACCACCCACGACCGCGCATGGCGTGAAGACATGAAAGAAAAAATCGCCGCCTGGGCGCACCGCCTTCACATCCGCCACTGACAGCGCGGCCAAGATCATAAATAAACGACCTGAGAGGAATCCCTTTCAGGCCGTTTTCGCTCATTCTCCCATCCGTCGAAGCAACGAATACGGAATCGCCTCCCCCACCCGCCCGTTGCGCCCGGTCGTCGTCTCGGCCATCGTAAGCGAATTCCAAATCGCTTCCTCGGTCGCCTCAATCGCCGCCTGGAACAGCTCATTCATGAGCGGCGCGTCATCACGGACGAGCGGAGGGAACGGTTGAAGAGCAGAATCCGAAAAATGGGGAATGGTATAAGCATTGGAAAACGCAATGACAATGTCGCCGCTCCCGTGATGGACGCAGCTTCCCGTCCGCCCGAGCCCCACCGCCGCCCGCTTCGCCAGCCGCTTCAACTGCCGCGCATCAAGCGGCGCATCGGTCGCGACGATCATCATAATCGAACCAGGCGGCACATCCCGTTCATCGAACGACGGCGGCACATACGGCACGAACCGCAACTCCTCACGCCGGCCGAAATTGCTCACGACCAGCGCCCCGACCGTATATCCCCTGCTCACGACCCGCGACGAGCTGCCAACGCCCCCTTTCCAGCCGAAGCACATCATACCCGTCCCCGCGCCGATCGCCCCTTCTTCCATATCGACGCGCGCCGCGGCAATCGCCTCTTTCGCATGCTCCTTCGTCACCGAAAGCGCCCGCGCCGTATTCAAATAGCTGTCATTGCATTCCCCGACGACAATGTTGACCGACCCGGTCGTATCTCCGATTTCCGGCGTCATCGCAAGCATATACTCAAGCGTCCCTTGCCAGACAGCGCCGACACTGAACGTATTGGTCAGCATAATCGGCGACTCGATCAACCCAAGTTCCTCGACCTGCACCAACCCGACCGTTTTCCCAAAACCGTTCAACACAAAACAAGCCGCGGGCACCTTCTCCAAAAACGAGTTGCCCTCATGCGGCAACACCGCCGTCACCCCAGTGCGGATCACTGTCCGCTCATTCATATCTTCCCGAATCGTCACATGACCGACCCGCACCCCAGGCACATCGGTGACTTGATTGCGCTCCCCTGTCGGAAGCGTGCCGATGGAAAAACCGAGATCGCGAAGCTTGCAGCGCATAACCGTTCCCCTTTCTTTCCTTTGCTTGCCACAAAGGCAAAAACAAACGTCCATCCAGAAGCAAGCGAATGTTGCTCCTTCTATCCAAGTATAGCGCATCGAACAAAGCTGCCGCGAGAAAAACAGAACGAAGAAGATGTTTTGCGCGTGGCGAGGATCAAGGAAAGATGGTGGGTCATCACCACATTGCCAGCGAAGACAGCACAAGAGGTGAAAAGATCACCAAATTGCGCGGGTGAAAACGCGATTCAGATATGTGTGGAAGACGGGGAGTTGGATAAGTTTTAATCCCTCATAGGTACGATAAAAACGAATACAAATCAAGAAGAAATCAAGGAGGAGATTGTTATGAGTTTCAATCCCTCATAGGTACGATAAAAACTTAGACAGCGGGAGCGTCACAAGCGGTTATGACAGGTTTCAATCCCTCATAGGTACGATAAAAACAGGTAATCCATAACGCGTGTAACAAATTCGATTTCTTGTTTCAATCCCTCATAGGTACGATAAAAACCCAAAAATGCTTGTCGCATCAAACATTTCGATCTAGTGCTGTTTTCAGAATACCACATTTCAAAAATTCTGTCAATAACCTTCAACCTCGATGGCTGTAAGTCTGAACCACCAAAAACCATTGTCGTCGATCCCCCGGGATTTTTGCACGATTGGAGGTCGACGACAATCCCATGACTCGTTTATCCACTTTTGACGCGAAACATGCCAAATCCTTGTGAATTTCGGCCGCCTAGACCAACATGATATAAAAATGTCAACTGTTCTGGCGAAGAACAGAGGCGGTAATAGCCAAGCCATCCTGTAATATATATATTCTTGAACATCGTCACCACACGATGACGATGATGAACGTGAATCGGCTCGATCAACAGTCTTTCCGTCGGCGGAACACCGTAGTATGCTTCATATTTATGACGGAAATTCAATTCAATCAGGTGGGGGAACACCTCATCATCGGGATCAAAAAATTGCGTTTTCTTTCTTCCATCGAACGTTTCATATGTGCTATATACGGTCAATGGAGAGAGCATGACAATGTTCATTTCGTTTTCGCGTATGTCGATGTTCTCCATTTTGACACTTTTCACTTCGATCAACTGTCCGTAAAGCTCAATCTCTCTCTGCAACAAGAATCGATGCCCAAGTTGTTGAGTCAGTTCTGGGAGAACAGTGTCGATATGCCATTGGAAATCCCCCAAAAAATGAATTGTTTTCCTTTCTCGATTCACTTGATGCGTTCCAAATAAACGGCTAAATGTGAAGAGTTTAAATGACCGTTTCCCGTGACGGAATCCTTTGTCATGCAAAAACGCGGCTAATTGTTCATTCTCTAACGAACGGTACAATAATCCTTGCAACAAATGCTGATAATGCAACGGCAAGGAAACCGTCCCTTGCCGTCCGCTCATGGTCACTGTCAATCTCATGTTTTTTCCTGTCCTTCCTTGTTGAGTGCCGTCCTTTGCCCTTATAAAATAAATTCGTCTCCACTTACTACAGATCGAGCCAAGATTCAAAAGCAATATGCCGCCATTTTCTTTTTTGTCTCTGCCCAACTGTCATCGATTCAGATGTACCTACAGCGCCGCAACCGCCATTTGGTCAAACAGGAAGACGCCGTAGTCATCGCGATTCATCTTTTAGGAAAGTTGCTCGGTTTTCCATCCGAACGGGCGTGGCATCGTTTTGTCACGGGAAATTTGTTTACAAACGGCTCGTTTCTCGAACGTTCCCGGTATAACCGCCGCTGCCGGGCGCTTGGCTTCGCTATCAAATGGATCGCCGTCGTGAGCAAAACGCGGCCAACATCATGCCTATGCCGTCGTGGACAGCTTGCCGCTCCCATTGTGCCATACGGCAAGAATGCA
>NZ_PIJG01000058.1:0-16099 GCF_002809955.1 Geobacillus sp. Manikaran-105 | reverse complement strand
TCTCCTTTCGAATGGCAGGTCGCACTTTCATTCTACAGGAGATCCGCCAGCAAGGGCTATTTTTATGCTTGCTCAAGTTTATCTAGCACCACGGGTTATTTTTAGGTTTGTCGGCTGCGTTCCTTGGCCATTTTGTGGAAAAGCACGGGCCGCGGAAATCCGGGCTATTGGCGGCCGTCTTCTTTGGCCTCGGGGTGACGGGGTCTGGTTTGGCCGTGGCGCTTGGTTCGAAATACTTGCTGTATTTGTTTTACGGGGTGTTGGGAGGAATTGGGCTTGGCGTCGGATACATTGCGCCGGTGTCGACGCTTGTGAAATGGTTCCCGGACCGGCGCGGGTTGGCTACAGGGCTGGCGATTATGGGGTTCGGGTTTGCTGCGGCGATTGCGAGCCCAGCATGAACAAATCGCCTATGTTTCGGCGGCTAAGGAAAGTTGAGAACGATTTCCTTCCGTTTCCCCTCGGCGTGCGGCAAGCCACGCCGAGGGCTTTTTGATATAATGGAATGGACAATAGGCATCATGGGGGAAGAATAGTGAAAATCACAACGTGGACTAAGCGGTTTCCGGCGCGCGAGTTTCAGCGCGATTTGCTTGACTGGTTCGCCCGGGAGCGCCGCGACTTGCCATGGCGAAAAGACCGAGACCCATACAAAGTATGGGTGTCGGAAGTGATGCTGCAGCAGACGCGCGTCGAGACGGTGATCCCGTATTTTGAAAAGTTTATGGAACAGTTTCCGACGCTGGAGGCGCTCGCCGAGGCTGAAGAAGACGAGGTGCTGAAGGCGTGGGAAGGGCTTGGCTACTACTCGCGCGTCCGCCATTTGCACGCGGCGGTCAAGGAAGTAAAGGAACGGTACGGCGGGCAGGTGCCGGACGATCCGGAGCAGTTTTCGAAGCTAAAAGGAGTCGGTCCGTACACAGTCGGGGCGGTGTTGAGCCTTGCCTACGGCGTGCCGGAACCGGCGGTGGACGGCAATGTCATGCGCGTGTTGTCGCGCTTGTTTTTCGTGACGGATGATATTGCGAAACCATCGACGCGAAAACGGTTTGAACAAATCGTCCGCGAGATTATGGCGTACGAAAACCCGGGAGCGTTTAACGAGGCGCTGATTGAGCTTGGCGCTCTTGTTTGCACGCCGCGCCGCCCATCATGCCTTCTTTGTCCCGTGCAAGCCTACTGTCAAGCGTTCGCCGAAGGGGTGCCGGAAGAGCTGCCGGTGAAAACGAAAAAAACAGCGGTCAAACAAGTGCCGCTTGCGGTGGCGGTGCTGGCCGATGATGAAGGACGCATTCTCATCCGCAAGCGCAGCAACACCGGCTTGTTGGCGAATTTATGGGAATTCCCGGGCTGTGAAACAGGCGGGGAAGAAGGGAAAGAGAAGCTCGGACAAATGTTGCATGAGCGGTACGGTTTGCAAATCGAGCTGGCCGAGCCGTTTGCCTCGTTTGATCACGCGTTTTCCCATCTAGTTTGGCGGCTGACGGTGTATCGCGGGCGTCTAGTTGACGGCGGACCGGTGGAAGAGCCGCTCCGGCTCGTGCCAGGCGACGAGCTTGAGTCTTATGTGTTTCCGGTGTCACACCAGCGTATTTGGCGTGAGTACAAAGAACAGGCAGGCGAAGCGCGCCGCCTGCATTAGTCAGGCACTGCCATCGTGCCGTTTGTATACGTCGCTTCACGGCGCCCAAGGCCGCCGCGCGCTTCGATTTCTTCGATAATTTCGCGGTAGATCGTTTGCCCTTCGGCGTTTAAATACGGAGCGATTTGCTGGAATGAATGGTGAAAATGAGCGAGTTCGTCGTCTGTCCATTCTGTTTTCGGGATCATGGACAATTCTGTCATATCGCGGCCAACGTACATAGGCTGCGCCTCCTTCGCGGTGGAATTCGGCTATATTATACGTAAAGGGGCGGAAAAACATGAGTGGAAAAGTAGCGGTCGTGACAGGAAGCAGCCGCGGCATCGGCAAAGCCATTGCGCTGCGGCTGGCGCAAGAAGGATATGATATCGTGGTCAATTATGCCCGCAGCAAAACCGCTGCTGAAGAAACGGCTCGTGAAATTGAAGCGCTCGGGAGAAAAGCGCTCGTCGTCAAAGCGAACGTCGGCGATGTCGAGAAAATCCGGGCGATGTTTGCCAAAATTGATGAAACGTTCGGACGGGTCGACGTGCTCGTGAACAACGCTGCCTCCGGCGTGCTGCGCCCGGCGCTGGAACTTGAGGAAACGCATTGGAACTGGACGATGAACATCAACAGCAAAGCGCTTCTCTTTTGCGCCCAAGAAGCGGCGAAACGGATGGAGCGGGTTGGCGGCGGGAAAATTGTGAGCATCAGCTCGCTTGGGTCGATCCGCTATTTGGAAAACTATACGGCGGTCGGCGTCTCGAAAGCCGCTCTGGAAGCGCTGACCCGCTACTTAGCTGTCGAGCTGGCGCCGAAAAACATCGCCGTCAACGCCGTTTCCGGCGGAGCAGTTGATACGGAGGCGTTGAAGCATTTTCCGAACCGCGACGAGCTGCTCGCCGATGCGGCGGCCAACACGCCAGCTGGGCGCCCAGTCAAACGGGACGATCTCGTCAACGCCGTTTTGTTTTTATTATCCGATGCCGCCGAGATGATTCGCGGGCAGACGATTATTGTTGATGGTGGAAGATCTTTGCTTTTGTAGTGTCCACGGATAAGTCCGTCACCTCCGGGGCATAGTAAAGCACGTGGAGGTGAGAACAATGGCCAAACAACCGAACAAAACAGCAGCTGGCACGAACATTCAAGAAGTAAGACAACAAAATGCTCAATCGGCTCAAGCTGCTCAAGCAGGCCAATTCGCAACGGAATTTGCGGCTGAGACGAATGTGCAACATGTAAAACAACAAAATGCGCAAGCGGAAGCTCGCAAAGCGCAAAACGTTAACCGATAATGCGGTGATCGCACGCCTGCGATTCGATGACAACACGCTGACTGTTGGGAGGGCGCAGGCGACTGGTCAAATTCAGAAAAGAAAAAGCAGGGGCAGCGCGCCCCTGCTTTTTTTGCGACAAAAACCGCCACTCTTTTGCAAGATTAGCGAAAGGGATTAACGGCTTAAGGAGCGAACTGTTTTGTTAAAGCCAGGAGGCAAAAGGGGAAGGGAGAATGGAGGAAGAATGATGGGGCATGGGTGGATGAATGCCGGGGACGAAGCGCTGTTTTTGCGGCATGAGATGGAGCGTTGCGACCAGCTTGCTCGCGAGTTGGACGAGCTCGAACGCGAAGCGCCGACCTCCGCGCTTCGCGAGGAAGTGCGGCGAATGAAGCAGCAAGTCGAAGACATCCGCCGCGCATTTCTCGGACAGATGGCGTCCAGAGCCTAGACGGAGCGCGCCGCTTGGCCGTTCCGGCCTGGGCAAAGCGGCCCGCTTTTCTTTTCATTGCCAAAAGAACACGGTATAATACAGAAGAAAAGCTCCCGTCGGAAAGTGGGGAAGAATGATGCCAGCATATCCTCGGGAAGGGAAAATCATTCAAATCCATAGCTACAAACATAATGGGATGATTCACCGCATTTGGAACGAAACGATCGTGTTAAAAGGAACGCCATCCTATGTGATCGGCGGCAACGACAAGACGCTCGTCATGGAAGCAGACGGCCGGACGTGGGTGACGCGCGAGCCGGCGATTTGTTTTTTTCATGCTAAGCACTGGTTTAACATTATCGCCATGATTCGTGAGGACGGGGTGTATTATTACTGCAATTTAAGTTCACCGTTTGTTTGGGATGAGGAAGCGCTCAAATACATTGATTACGATTTAGACATTAAAGTGTTTCCGGACATGACGTATATGCTGCTCGATGAGGATGAGTACGAACGGCACCGCCGCGAGATGCACTATCCGGATGTGATTGACCGCATTTTAAAAAACAACGTCCATAAGCTTGTCGGCTGGATTCAAGAGCGAAAAGGGCCGTTTGCGCCCGAGTTTATCGACAAATGGTACGCGATGTTTCAAGCTTACCAAAAATAAATAGCGGCGTGAAAAAAGCCTGTTCGGCACCGCTGGCAGGTTTTTTCTGCTTTTTTTGTCGAAAGAGGCGCGCATGAGGAACTGATGGAAAAGGGAGGAAGCTATTATCATTTGTTGACGATCCAGCAGTTGCAGTAGTAAGCAACAATATTAAGAAAATGTTGTCTGATGCCAAAGACTTCTTGACCCAAGCACCGTGGACGATGATTTTCCCTGGATTGGCGATCATGCTGACGGTGCTTGGCTTTAACTTAATGGGCGACGGGCTGCGCGACGCGCTTGACCCGCGGATGAAAAATTGAGAGAGGCGGCCTGCTAGGAGCGGCCGCCTGCCGACTTTTCGAGCTGTTTGGCCAATTCGTCATCGTAATGGTAATGGTGAAAACTATCAATTAACTTGTCTAAATGCTCAAGCCGGTCTCCATAATCAATGATGGCGCCGAGTAACGAAAATAGGCGGTAATCGGAAGGTGGCTGCCCGTCGGCGTAAATCATGGAAGCGAGCTGCCCCCGTTCGCGATCGATGCCTTCTGCCCACATGTGATGGGGAAGCGGCTTTGCTTGATGGACAAACTTCAGCAACATTTGCTCGTGATACCCAACCAGGCTGCCAAGGTGCAGGCAGATGGCATGGCGAAACGGGTCGGACAGGCGGCCCAACTCATTCTCAAGGCGGTGGAGCCATTTTAATACGGACAGCGCCCGGTCGGCTGAGGCGATCATTTGCCGGTACAGCACAAGCTTGCGCGACTTTTGGAAGCGTTGGCGTCGAAAATAGGTGCGTTCTTCTTTATACATTAAATACAAGTGCTCCAGTTTCGTCATTTCCTCGTGCAACGTTTCGATCTCGTCCTTTAAGTGATGATGATCGGCCGCCTGCTGTTGACAAAGGCGAATCCATTTCAAAATCGCTTCCGTCTCATCGCGAATTTTTTCGTACAATTTCTTTTCATACTTTGGCGGCAAGAAAATCAAGTTGACAAGAAAGGCGGCGAAAATGCCGAACATAATCGTTAAAAAGCGGATGGCCGCAAATTCGATAAATTGGCGGTCCGTGTATTCCATAATGGCAATGACGGTGACAAGCGCCACGGAAATTGTCGACGATTCAAGGCGCATTTTTAGGCAAAGAGCGATCACAACCATGAGCGTCAAGCCGACGACCAGCGGGTCGCGGCCGAGGATAAGAACCGCCGCAATCGCGAACAAGGCGCCGATCACGTTCGCCTGCACTTGTTCGATGAGTGACAAATATGAGCGATAAATGGTTGGCTGCATGGCAAATACAGCGGAAATGCCGGCGAACACCGGTGACGGAAAGTGAAAGAGCGCCGCCAAAAACAAGGCGAGCGCCACCGCGATCCCCGTTTTGAAAATGCGGGCACCGAGCTTCATCTATGGAAACCTCTCCTTTTCCATTTTCGTAGACCATTCAGTACTATACACACTTTTAGATATGAGTGCAAGGAAAAAAATATAACGCCCTGCCGAAATCAGCAGGGCGTGAAGGATCAAAAGGCGATCGGAGCATGTGCATCGCGCCGATTGGAGAGGCGGATTGCCATCTCTTGGAGGAAATGGTCGCCATTCAGCCATTGGGTTCGCCCCGTTGTGGAACGGATGAGCGCCAGCGGCTGGCCGGGAGCGAGCGGTTCAGCATGGCCGCCCTGCGGACGAGAGGCGATGAATACACGGGAGGAATCATCCGTTTTCCAAAGCGCTCCGGCTGTTCCGGCGACCCATACGGCTTCTTGTTCGAAGCTGGCGGCCAAACATGCCGGCAGCTGTCCGATAGACGGCAAGCTGTGTCGTTTGGCCGTGTCGGGCCAAAAGGCAGCTCCGGCTGCCTCGAGCAGGCTGTAACCGTGGTCGTAAATGAGCGTTTCCACAGCGCCAACAGACATTTCCCCGCAATGGACAAGCATGCCGGCTGAACCGAGCCGCTGATGGCAAAAGAAAGACTCCGCCCCATTGGCATAGGCGAACGAAGCGGCTGAGGCGAAAAACGGATGGGATATATCCGGTTCGCGCAACAAATCAGCCAGTGTATATGCTTGATAGATCACATGAGTGTGGCCGAGCGAAGCAACGCGGACGTGCGGCTCGCGTTCCATAGCGGCCGTCAGTCGAAACAAGCGGTCTGATAACGAAAATACATCGCCTGGCAGCATGGCGATTTGCCAAAACAAGGCGCTTTCATCTGCGGATGGCCGGATGGTTTCGAACAGAAGAATGAAGCCAAACTGTTTGCACAATTGACGAAGGTGCGCCCGAACCCGCTCAGCGTCAGCGGAAGGCGCAACGTGTATATGGCCGACGGTGAAATAGCTGTTTGTTGCAATTTCCGGATTTTGTCCAGCATTCGCGAGTTTTTCCATCCATAGTTTGCGCGGGATGTCCAGCTGAATCGCAGCGTTTCCTTTTGCGCCCCATTGGGCAAGCGCCTGAAGGACAGTTTGGACATGTTCGTTGGTCGGGATGTTCCGCTTTTCCACTGCTGCCAACAGTATGGCGCCGCGTTGGTTCGCTTCGTTTGCCGAACGATATGTACGTTGCTCCATGTATACTTAGGCGCGGTCGGGAGGGCGCTCTCCCCTCGGCGCCGGTCACCTCCTCCACTGCTTGCTGGATGAAAAATACGAGTCTTAATTTTCAGAATTTGATGTTTATCATATCATGCAGGCAGGTGGAAATCAATGACCCTTTCCTGTTCTCCTGCTTTGTTCACAAAATTGTCAACAAATGCAGTGAAAACAAAACAGCGCCTGCCTGACGCGGGCGCTGTTTGACGAGGGGGACGGAGGCGCAAGCGCTTATAGCTGCCGAAACGCCTTGCCGACCGCCTCGATCGTATAGGCGATGTCGTCTTCTGTATGGGCGAGGGTGATAAACCATGCTTCATATTTCGATGGCGCGAGATTGATCCCTTGTTTGAGCATGAGCTTGAAAAATTTCGCAAACAACTCGCCGTCGCTGCGCTGGGCTTGCTTGTAGTTTTCCACCTTTTCGTCCGTGAAGAAGACGGTGAGCGCGCCTTTTAAGCGGTTGACGGTCACTGGCAGGCCGCATTGGCGAGCATGGGCAAGGATGCCCTCTTCCAGCATGGCTCCCAATCGGTCGAGATGCTCATAGACGCCCTCTTGTTTCAACACCTCAAGGCAGGCGATGCCCGCAAGCATCGATGCCGGGTTGCCGGCCATCGTTCCCGCCTGGTACGCCGGTCCGAGCGGAGCGACTTGTTCCATAATGTTCTGGCGTCCGCCGTACGCCCCAATCGGCAGACCGCCGCCAATAATTTTCCCCATCGCCGTCAAGTCGGGCTCCACACCAAGCAAGTTTTGCGCTCCGCCGTACATAAAGCGGAAGGCGGTGATCACTTCGTCGTAAATGACGAGCGCCCCTTCCTTGTGAGCAATCTCATTGATCGCTTCTAAAAAGCCCGGTTTTGGTAGGACGATGCCGAAGTTGCCGACGATCGGCTCAACCAATACGGCGGCGACTTGTTCGCCCCAAACATTCATCGCTTCACGGAATGAGTCGACATCGTTGTATGGCACGGTAATGACTTCTTGGGCGATGCTTTGCGGCACGCCGGCTGAATCCGGCGTCCCCAACGTCGATGGCCCCGAGCCGGCGGCGACAAGTACAAGGTCCGAATGGCCGTGGTAGCAGCCTTCGAATTTGACGATTTTGCTTCGTCCGGTGTAGGCGCGGGCGACGCGGATTGTCGTCATCACCGCTTCCGTCCCCGAGTTGACAAAGCGGACTTTCTCAAGCGACGGAATCGCCTCTTTCAACATCTTCGCAAATGTAATCTCATGCGGCGTCGGCGTGCCGTACAACACACCGGTCTCGGCGGCGCTTCGGATGGCTTCCGCGATGTGCGGATGGGCGTGCCCGGCGATGATCGGTCCGTAGGCGGCCAAGTAGTCGATGTACTTGTTTCCATCCACATCCCAAAAATACGCCCCTTGCGCCCGCTCCATCACGACTGGGGCACCGCCGCCGACCGCTTTGTATGAGCGGGACGGGCTGTTCACCCCGCCAACGATGTGCTGGAGCGCTTCTTCATACAATTGCTCCGATTTTGTCCATTGCATCGCTTCATCCTCCTGTTCCCGATGACTGCCTCTTTATTTTACCATAGCACGCACACTTGTCTGGAAAAACAAAAAAGGTGAAAATAGCAACGATTTATGTATAATTGCAACATAGGAGAAGGGCGGATGACGTCCTTTTTGATGTTGATGTGATGAAGAGGCAGGAGGAGAACGATGAACGCCATCGAAGTAGAACAATTGCGCAAAGAATTTAAAGTGCACAAAAGCCGCTCTGGCCTCGTCGGAGCGTTTCGCGATTTATGGACGCGCCGTTATGCGACCATCCGTGCGGTGGACGGCATTTCGTTTGCGGTCAGGCAAGGAGAGATCGTCGGCTATATTGGCGAAAACGGCGCCGGCAAGTCAACGACGATCAAAATGTTGACCGGCATTTTAACGCCGACATCCGGGCGCATTGTCGTCAACGGGATGAATCCGCATAAAGAGCGGGAGAAATTTGTGCGGACGATCGGCGTCGTCTTCGGCCAGCGCTCGCAATTATGGTGGGACATCGCCGTGCAAGAATCGTTTCGTCTGTTAAAAAAAGTATACCGCGTCCCCGATGAGCAATATCGCCGTCATATGGGCGAAGTCATCGAGATGCTAGACATCGGTCCGCTCCTTGACAAGCCGGTGCGCAAGCTGTCGCTTGGCCAGCGGATGCGCTGCGAGCTCGCCGCCGCCCTCATTCACAACCCGCCGCTGTTGTTTTTGGACGAGCCGACCATCGGTTTGGATGTGCTGGTGAAACTGAACATCCGCCAGTTTTTAAAGCAATTGAATGAACGGTATGGCACGACGATCCTGCTGACGACGCACGATATGTCAGACATTGAAGCGCTTTGCGAGCGGGTGATTATGCTTGATGAAGGGAAAATCATTTATGACGGTTCGCTCGGGCAGTTGAAAGAAAAATGGGGCCAAGGAAAACGGATTTCGTTTACATTTGTTGAAGAAGCCACCCTCGTTGCCTTGCAGGAGCTGACAACTGGATTGGATGTTAATTGGAAACAAGGTGAACAGCCGAACGTTTGGGTGGCGCACGTTCCATCAGGAGGCGTGCCGGAAGTCGTCAGCCGCGTCGCCGCCCGCTATCCACTGCAAGACATCCACATTCATGAAGTGCCGACGGAGGAGATCATCCGCAATATTTATCAAGAAGGTGCGGCTAATGGGTAAGTATGTCGAAATGATCCGCATCCGCTTTTTAATGATGCTTGCCTACCGGACAAACTATTATACTGGCATTTTGATTTACGCCATTAACATCTCAGCGTATTACTTCCTTTGGTCGGCTATTTATGGCGGCAAATCATCGATGCAAGGGATGTCGCTTGGGCAAATGACGACGTATGTCGCCATTTCCTGGCTGGCGCGGGCGTTTTATTTTAACAACCTTGACCGCGAAATCGCGATGGAAATCCGCGATGGAAAAATAGCGACGGAACTCATCCGTCCGTACAGCTATTTAGGGATGAAAGCGGTGCAAGGGCTTGGCGAAGGGCTGTTCCGCTTGTTCTTCCTATCGTTGCCGGGGTTGCTGGTTGTCTCGCTCTTTTTGCCGCTCGAGTTTCCGGAACACGCCAAAACATGGCTGTCTTTTGGCTTGTCGCTTCTATTCAGCTTTATCATCTTTTCGGAGCTGAACTTGCTTGCGGGAGTCGTGACATTTTTTACGTTCCGAAATGAAGGGCTGCTGAGGGCGAAACGGTTTATTATTGATCTATTTTCCGGTCTGATTTTGCCGTTGTCGTTTTACCCGGATTGGGCGCAACAGCTCATGGCGTATATGCCGTTTCAAGCCATCAGCTACATTCCAAGCATGATCATCACAGAAAGTTTTCAAGGAGCTGCTGTCCGTGATGGCCTGCTTCTGCAGGCGGCATGGTGCGTGCTGTTATGGTTTCCGATTGTGCTGTTATGGTGGGTGGCGAAAAAACGGCTCGTTGTGCAAGGGGGGTAGACTTTGTTTTACGTATCGGTTTTTTTTCAATATATGGCCCAGTACATGAAGACAAAATGGCAATACCGCGCGGATTTGCTGATTGAATGGTTGTCCGACTTCATGGCGCAGGCGGTCAACTTGGTGTTCTTGCTCGTCGTGTTTGGCCATACGACGCTGCTTCACGGTTGGTCGCGCGATGAGATGTTGTTTATTTACGGCTTTTTCCTTGTGCCGTACGCCGTATTTGGCGCCTTTTTTAATCTATGGGATTTCAACGAGCGCTACATTGTTCAGGGAGAAATGGATCGCGTGTTGACGCGCCCGGTTCACAGCCTGTTCCAGATCATTTTGGAGCGGATGGAGCTCGAATCGTTGCTTGGCGCTGTGCCCGGGCTGATCATTATGCTGTATGCCGGCAGCCGCTTGTCTCTTTCATTTCATTGGTATGATGTCTTCGTGTTTATTTTGCTTGTGATTGGCGGTGCATTGATTTACGCCGGCATTTTCATTTCACTGGCGACGATCAGTTTTTTTGCCGATGCCCGCACATCCATCATGCCGATGATGTACAACATCAGCAGCTACGGCCGCTATCCGGTCGATATTTATCACCGCGTTATCCGCTATATGTTAACGTGGGTGCTGCCGTTTGCCTTTGTCGGCGTTTATCCAGCTTCGTATTTTCTCCATAAGCAGGAATGGTATGGTTATGCGTTTTTGACCCCGGTTGTCGGCGTGTTGTTTTTCATCATCGCCGTGATGCTCTGGAACGCCGGGGTCAGGAGGTACCGCGGGACGGGGAGCTGAGTGCTCCCGTTGTTTGCCGCGGCGTCTGTCATGAAATGGACAAACAATAGTCAAACAATCGCCACAATCGCGCATGCATCGCGGTGCGCCTTTCGCGTAAAATATTTTGTGAAAGTGTTCACATTGTATTGAGGGGGATGAATGCAATGAAAAACAACGGTGGAACCCGAGTAGTGGTCATCGGCACCGGGTTTGTCGGCGCCAGTTATGCGTTTGCCTTAATGAATCAAGGGATTGCCGATGAGATCGTGCTCATCGATGCGAATGAAAGCAAGGCCATAGGCGATGCGATGGACTTCAACCATGGGAAAGTATTTGCGCCGAAGCCGGCTGACATTTGGCACGGCGATTACGATGATTGCCGCGATGCCGATTTGATTGTCATTTGCGCCGGCGCCAACCAAAAACCGGGCGAGACGCGGCTTGATCTTGTGGACAAAAACATTGCCATTTTCCGCTCGATCGTTGAGTCGGTCATGGCATCTGGATTTCAAGGACTGTTTCTCGTCGCCACCAATCCGGTCGACATTTTAACGTACGCGACGTGGAAATTCAGCGGCCTGCCGCATGAGCGGGTGATCGGTTCGGGGACGATTTTAGATACGGCGCGGTTCCGCTTTTTGTTGGGCGAGTATTTCTCTGTCGCTCCGCAAAATGTTCATGCCTATATTATTGGGGAACACGGCGACACTGAACTCCCGGTCTGGAGCCAGGCTGATATCGGTGGTGTGCCGATCCGTAAGCTTGTTGAAGCGAAAGGAGAACAAGCGAAGGAAGAGTTGGAGCGCATCTTCACAGATGTCCGCGACGCCGCCTACCAAATTATTGAGAAAAAAGGAGCGACGTACTACGGGATTGCGATGGGGCTTGCCCGCGTGACGCGCGCCATTTTGCATAACGAAAACGCTATTTTGACCGTATCGGCCTACCTCGATGGCCCATATGGGGAGCGCGACGTCTACATCGGCGTGCCGGCTGTCATTAACCGCAATGGCATCCGCGAGGTGATCGAAATTGAATTGAATGATGACGAAAAAAATCGATTCCATCATAGCGCAGCCACATTAAAAAGCGTGCTAGCCCGTTTTTTTACGCGATGAGGCAACAAACGAAAAGTTGTGCCAACAGTCTTTCTCGTCCAAACAGGGGGATGTATGGCTCTGGGGGCGACACGCTGTTCCGATTGGGAAGGCGGCTTATTCCCGCATAATTGTCCGTTTCACGGTGTATATATGAACTACGGACAATTTGTGGAGGGAAGCGAATGGATTACGCATTCCTCGGAGTGGTGACCGCCGTGCTGCTCGGCAGCATCACCTCGCTTTGGACAGCGCGCGTACAAGCAACGCACCGCCTCTCCCTTGACAGTTTATGGGTGCTCGTTCAATGGTATGTGACGATGCTGCTAGGGTTTGCGATGATTTATATGATTTTGCAAGCCAACGGCCATCATGTATTTACTCCGTCACCAAGCAGTGCAGCAGGAAACCGCCTGTCTATGCTGGAAGACAGTCTATATTTAAGCGGCATGACCCTC
This sequence comes from Geobacillus sp. Manikaran-105, assembly GCF_002809955.1. Classification (NCBI taxonomy): domain Bacteria; kingdom Bacillati; phylum Bacillota; class Bacilli; order Caryophanales; family Anoxybacillaceae; genus Geobacillus; species Geobacillus sp. Manikaran-105. Next base: position 3,703 of record NZ_PIJG01000058.1, on the reverse strand, counting down.
CTGTCGGTCGGATACGGAGACGTCACCCCGGTCGGCATCGGGCGGTGGATCGCCATCGCCGAGGCGCTGCTTGGCTACATTATGCCTGCTGTCATCGTCACGCGCACGGTATTTGACTGGGATCGCCGTTGACAGTTGCAATTTTCCTCTGTCTTCGTTACGCTAAAAGAAGACATTAAGGAGACGGAGGGAACGCTATGACGATCGCCATTGGCCAGCCAGCTCCAGATTTCACCTTGCCGGCAAGCAACGGGAAAATGGTTTCGCTCTCAGACTTCCGCGGCCAGTATGTCGTCCTTTATTTTTATCCAAAGGATATGACGCCTGGATGCACGACAGAAGCGTGCGATTTTCGCGACCGTCACGAGCAATTCGCCGGACTGAACGCTGTCATTTTAGGGGTGAGCCCGGATCCGGTTGCACGGCATGAAACGTTTATCGAAAAGTACAAACTGCCGTTTTTGCTTCTTTCCGACGAGCGACATGAAGTGGCAGAAATGTACGGAGTGTGGAAGAAAAAGAAAAACTTCGGCAAAGAGTATATGGGGATCGAACGCTCCACGTTCATTATCGCCCCCGATGGGACGTTGGTTCAAGAATGGCGTGGGGTGAAAGTGAAGGGGCACGTCGATGAGGCGCTCGCGGAAGTCGCCCGATTGGCATCGTCTAGGTGAGTGTCCAATCAATCACAACGTTTTTGCGTACAATGCATAGTAACCTCCTCAAATGAAGGAAATGCGGCGGGTGGAAGTGATTCCCACCCCCTTTTTTTGTTAAAAAGATGGCTGAGCCCATATATTAATGGTATCTATATTGACAAAAGGCATATACTCCTTGTAGACTAATTATAAATATTATAAAATGATAATTTTTTTCATCTTATACAGAGAGTGAGGTGCATGACGGTGTCTGCCAACGAGCAGCTGAAGGAAGCGCTTGACATGTTGAAAAAGACGGGCATACGCATCACGCCGCAGCGTCATGCGATATTAGAGTATTTGATCACCTCGATGTCCCATCCGACAGCGGATGAAATATACAAAGCGCTGGAAGGGAAATTTCCGAATATGAGCGTAGCGACCGTCTACAATAACTTGCGCGTCTTCAAAGAAATCGGGCTTGTCAAAGAGCTGACATATGGCGATTCATCAAGCCGGTTTGATTTTGTCACTTCCAACCATTATCACGTTATATGCGAGGAGTGTGGCAAAATCGTTGACTTCCATTACCCAGCGCTCGATGAGGTGGAGCAGCTCGCCGCCCACGTAACCGGGTTTAAGGTGGACCATCACCGGATGGAAGTATATGGGATATGCCCGGACTGTCAAAAAAGCAGCGTGCGGGCGCATTAAAAAAGCTGATAGTGCAAAAGCAGCTATCAGCTTTTTCTTTTTCTGTTGTACTTCTCGTCAAACTCTTTCCCCTCAAGTTCGCGGTCAAGCGTCAGCGGCTCGCGGCAAAACATGCATAAATCGACGCGCCCGAGCATTTTCGTCACTTTGCCGCACGACGGACAAACGACTTGGACGGCTCGTGTAGACAGGGTGCCGATCCAAAAATATACGATGCCGCTCGCGACGAGAAACAGAAGACCTAACACCATAAATAGCGTCATGACAAGCGGGGACGTGCGGAAAAAGAGCCCGAGATACATGACAATGACACCGACGAAAATCAAGCTCAAAGCGAACGTACGAATTTTGTTGATTTTGCTCGAATATTTGATGCTCATGGTCGTCCCTCCTACATACACCACTATACCATAAAACAAGCACCAATCGGGAAGGAGAAACGGGCAAAATCAGACTTTTGTTTTTTCTTAGAGAAGAGAAAGGAATTTTTCATTTTTTGTCGAATAATGAACGACAGCAACAAGCTCCTGCCTTTATCAGGCAAGGCAGCGGCGGGGCGGTCACAGAGGAGAGAACGGACGGTGACCGCCAAAACAAAGACTTTCGTGTGCAATGCTCCATTTTCGCATAACAAGGTGGTCGAACCTTGGAAGACGTGGGAAGGGGGGATCCGTTGCGGATAGGAAGCGGCGTGAACAAAAAGGGAAAAGAACTTCCCTGCCCGCCTGGCGGTCAAAGGCGAATCGCCGCATTTTTCCTAGCTGCAACGGAAACAGCCTATGGAACAGTTTTTGCGCCCAATATGTCAAGAGTGGACAAACAGAAGTGATACGCACGGCATTTTAATGATTGAAAAAGCGGTTTGTCATACAGCGGTGACTGATACGTTTGATGCCGTGCTGCTAGTCATTGTCGACTCGCAGAGCGAACCGGTATGTCTAAAACATTATTCGTTTGGCGCTGAAAAGGCGGCGCTTTATGTGGTGAATGAACAGAAGCTAAATGAATGGCTTGTTCTCGGAGCTCCCCGAAAGGCCATCGACTGGGTGTTTAATGGAAAAGTCATATTTGACTGCAACGATTATATTTGGCAGCTCCGCCAGCGCCTTGAGCAATTTCCGCCTCGGGAGCGGCAGCGGAAAATGGGGATTGAGTTTGCCAAACTGATCCGACGTTATATCGATGGCAAGGAGCTGTTTATGGCCCGGCATTGGCTTGACTCGTACAACCATATGGTGCAGGCGTTGCACCATTTAGCACGGCTGACGGTGATCGAGTATGGACTTTATCCGGAAGTGACGGTATGGAGCCAGGTGAAGAAGATGAATGGACAAATTTATAAGTTGTATGAGGAATTGGTCGGCAGCGAGGAGCCGTTGCCGAAACGCCTTGAACTTCTGTTGTTGGCGAGCGAATTCCTCATTCATTCTTCCGTTGCAGCAGGCTCGATCCATCTGTGTGAAGTGCTAAAGGAAAAAGAAGGCGCATGGAGCATCGCTGAAATGGCTTGTCATCCACAACTTGCCCCTTATTCAGTCGATCTCGCAATCATGGTTGAGTATTTGGTCGAAAGAAAAGTATTGGCCGCAGTAAAAGGACCGACAAGAGGAAGCGGGATAACAGAGCGCTATTACATCGTGCAAGGAGGAAAAGTGCAGTGACTTCCCTGCCTATTCCTTGTTAAAACCGGGGCTCTGAGGCAGGCATGAAGGTGAAAAGATGTCTAGGGAGGGGCGTTTCCTTGCCAAAACGCGAACAGTGCAGAAGAGGGCGGAGGAAAGAGGGGGTCGAGAGTGCTAGGGAACTGCCTCCGCTCAGCACAGTTTGAAGCAGGGAGATCCTCAGGTTCACAGCGAAAGCAGCCATCTTCCCGAGTGCAGCTTCGTTCGTCCCAATGCTGGGCATCCGAAGACTCTTGGGGATTTTACGCATGGAAGGCTTCGTTCGGCTTTGACATTCGATTTCCTCCATGAAACCATATGTCCCGTTCACGAAGAATACAATCCTTGTTTGTCATGTGTTTTGGATGGCGCCGAAATTCATTTCCCACTTTCGCTTCGTTTTGAAGCAGGAGACTTCTTTCGGAGCTTCAGTGAAAAAAGCTATTGACTTGTATGAGGAACGATGATATATTTTAAATCGCTGCCGCAACGAAAAAATGCGGTGCAAAAGGAATAAAAAAATGTTGACAGTAAATAATAAAAATGCTATCATGTAAAAGTCGCTTCAAGAGAGCGACAAAAACAAAAATCGTTCCTTGAAAACTGAACGAAACGAAGCGCGACGAAAAGCGGAGGTCCGCATGGGCCGAAGCAAAAGCCAATCAACTTTCTTTGGAGAGTTTGATCCTG
>NZ_PIJG01000057.1:0-16239 GCF_002809955.1 Geobacillus sp. Manikaran-105 | reverse complement strand
CGAACGCTTGAAGTGGGGGCTTGCAACTCCCCAGAAGTGCAAACGGACTTCGTCCTCCTTCCTTGACTTGGGGTTGCATCAGGGGGCAGGTTGACGACTRCCCAACGACGCAGGTCATGCCTGCATCGTTACCGATTCTCTCGGTGTGTCTGTTGGCAGTACTTGGCTTCCACACACAACAGACRGACCTACGCTCGATGTTTTACGGTTGCAACGTTTCCTGCAACCAACTCCATCCATCGAGCAGCCGTTATTGGAGTGCCTTTATTGAACGGTTTTCTCCATGCCTTTATTATATCATACACAAAAGAAAGGGGGAACGCACATTCCTCTCCCACTTACTCCCTTTGGTCGTTGAAGTGGGAGTCTCCTGCGCGAAATAGGATGAATACGAAACCATCATTTGCCCAACATAGCAGCTGTTCCTTATGACATGGGGGACAGCTGTTTTGTTTTGTCAATGCACGCGCGGCGCATCTTGCGGCCGCGTCGCGCCGAGGCCTTCGCGGGCCATTTTCGCTTTCAAGCTTTCCAGGACATACAAACCGAACATGCCAAGCAGCTCTTCATCAGTCATCTCACCGATCAGCTTGAGCACATCGCGGCGGTCGAGTTCATCCAAAATCGACATCGCCACCGCTTCGGCGTCTTCTTCATCTCCGGTCAGTCGATCTTTATAGTATTCGTACAGATCGTCAGTAAACTTCATCGGCATCGTCGCCTCGCTTTTTTGAGAGCGGGCTTCCTCCTTTCTTTGCAGTTGGCCGATGCAGACTTAGGGGCATCGGCAGTCCTCTCGGTTTGACGCCACAAATGCCATTGGCAACAGGGATGATTCATAGTATAATGGAAAAAATATCATTCGAAAAGCGGGGGAATTCTATGATTCGCCGGTTAACGGCCGAAGACGATCAACAAGTATTTTCGTTTTTGCGGCAAGATCCGTCGTTCAATTTATTTATCATCGGCGATATTGAGTCGTTTGGCTATGACGCCGATTTCCAAGACGTTTGGGGGCAGTTTGACGATGCCGGCTCGCTGAAGGCGGTGCTGCTCCGTTATTACGATTCCTACATTCCGTACGCGCCCGGCGATTTTGATGCCGATGGCTTTGCTCGTCTCATCCGCGAGACAGCCCAATCATCGTCCATCCAGCTGTCTGGCAAGGCGGACATTGCCAGGCAGTTCGAAGAGCGGCTGCCGCTTGGGACGAAGCGAACGCTTTACTTTTGCGAGTGTCGGACGGATGAATACGCCCGTCAAGAAATGGGGGCGTTCGCCGTCAAAAAAGCCGAGTTGGCCGATGTCGACCGGATTCTCGACTTGCGGCGCCGCATTGCCGAATTTGAAACGAGGCCGTCGTCCCGCGATATGCTGGTGAAAGGGATGGAAACCAATTCAGCTAGAACGTACTACATTGAACAAGACGGCCGAATGGTGGCCGCCGCATCGACATCAGCGGAAAACTCATTGTCGGCGATGATCGTCGGCGTCTGCACGGATCAAGGACATCGCGGGAAAGGATATGCGAGCGCCATCGTGGCGAAGCTCGTTTGCGATTTGCTCGCTGAAGGGAAGATGCCGTGCTTGTTTTATGACAATCCAGACGCCGGCCGCATTTACCATCGCCTTGGTTTTCGCGATATCGGATTGTGGGCGATGTACCGTTAGAAGGCGGAAGTCCCGCCAGCTTGCTTGTGTACAAAAGCAGGCTGGCGGTTATTGTCCGTCTGCGCCGTTGGGCGTGACGCGGCGAATGTGCTCGCCGCCGCGCTCTTGCATCGCTTTTGCCTTGTCGTTGACGAGCTGTTTTTGGTCTACGATGGAAGAAGGTGTTTGTTTTTTGTTCGCCATATGGAATCACCTCAATGGAGACGATTTTGCGCGCTGAATGAACATGTCCGCATCTTCGATCAGCCCGCAGACGCCGCATTGGACGCGGTAGCTCGGGCCGCGGTACGGGAGATGGAACGGTTCGAGCGCTTCATTTGTGTATTCATGCTCGATGTCGCCGGTGTGTGGATCGAGCTTGACCGCACGCGGGTGCTGCTCAATGAGATGAAACCGCGTCCGGTTCGTTTTGCAGTTTGGGCATAGCATCGGTTCCAATGGAAGCCACCTCCGGTTTTTATCTTTTGGAAAAACGGCCGTGGTTATGTATAGGTCATCTGTTTTGTTTCAGTTCGTGCGGCTAGGGGATAGGGCTCGCGCAGCCGATCGGACGATGTGCGGCGAAAGACGCCTCCATTTTTCGGGCGCCGGAACGATTTTTGTTGACAATGGCTGCAACTGTCGAGTATCTTAATAAACAAGAAGAAGATTTTGCTTTTTTCGAAATGTTTTACAGTTCAGGCGAAGGAGACTGTTATGGCAGAGAAACCGCTTCGAGACCGCATTATCGACACCGCTCTTCATTTGTTTGAGAAATACGGCTACCACGGCGTGACGGTCGACCGCATCGTTGCCGAAAGCGACACATCCAAAGGCGGTTTTTACCATAATTTTAAATCCAAAGATGAGCTTTTGTATCATATCCATGACGTCTTTATCACGTATGCGCTGACGAAGGCGCAGGAAGCGTATGAAAGCTGTTCGACGCCGACCGAGCGCTTGTACGCCATCGTTCAGTCGTTTGTCAAAGTGTTTCATTTATATAAACCACACATCACCGTGTTTTACCAGGAAAGCACGTACTTAAAACCGGAATACGCTGAACCGATCAATGAAAAGCGCGAAGAGTTCAAGCAAATCATTTTTCGAGTCATTCGCGAGGGGATTGAAGCCGGGGAATTTCGTCCGGAGCTGTCGGTGGAGATTACTGGCATGTCCATTATCGGCATGGTCAACTGGACATACAAATGGTACAATCCGGACGGTCCGCTGTCCATTGAGGAGATCGCGGCGTATTTTGCCGATTTCATTTTGCATGCGGTGCTTCGCAACCCGGCCAGTCCGGCGGCAGCCCCGTTTTTATGGCGGCCGGCCGCCGAATAAGTTGTTGATCGTATACAGACCAACTAGTCGGTTTTGAAAACGCTTCAAAAATCAAACCGTTTACACTCGTTTTCTTACTAAAACCGACTAGTCGGTTCAAATGATAGAACATTTTCTATGGGGGAGAGGGACAGGATGAATTTTTCATTAACAAAAGAACAACAAATGATTAAAGAAATGGTTCGCGACTTTGCTGAGAAGGAAATTGCCCCATACGCGGCGAAATGGGATGAAGAAGCGCATTTTCCGCTCGATGTCTTTCGCAAAATGGGCGAGTTGGGGTTGTTGGGCCTGCCGTTTCCGGAAGAGTACGGCGGCGCTGGGGGCGATACGATTTCGTACGCCATCGCCGTTGAGGAAATCGGCCGCGCCTGCGGCGGCACCGGGCTAAGCTATGCGGCCGCTGTGTCGCTCGGAGCGAGCCCGATTTACTACTTCGGGACGGAAGAACAGAAGCAAAAATGGCTTGTGCCGATGGCGAAAGGCGAGACGCTTGGCGCTTTTGGGCTCACGGAGCCGAACGCCGGATCGGACGCCGGCGGCACGCGCACGACCGCGGTGCTGGACGGCGATGAGTATGTCATCAACGGCGAAAAATGTTGGATCACAAACGCCCAATACGCGCGGCAAGTCATTGTCACAGCTGTGACGGGCAAAGATGCGCGCGGCAAAAACATCATCACCGCTCTCATCGTGCCAACGGACTCCCCAGGATTTACGATTCGTTCGAATTACGACAAAATGGGCGTGCGCGCGTCCAATACGTGCGAGCTTGTCTTTGAGAACGTCCGCGTGCCGAAAGAAAACGTCTTAGGCGACCCGCAAAAAGGGTTTAAACAGTTTTTGTACACGCTTGATGGCGGGCGCATCTCGATCGCCGCGCTGGCGGTCGGCATTGCGCAAGCGGCGTTTGAGAAAGCGCTTCAATACGCAAAAGAGCGCGTCCAGTTTGGTCAGTCGATTTCCAAGTTTCAAGCCATTCAATTTAAACTGGCTGATATGGCGATGGAAATTGAGCTTGCCCGCAACATGGTGTACAAAGCAGCCTGGCTGAAGGATCAAGGGAAACCGTTTACAAAAGAAGCATCGTTCGCCAAGCTGTTCGCCTCGGAAATGGGGTTTCGCGTCTGCAACCAGGCGATTCAAATTCACGGCGGCTACGGCTATATGAAAGAATACGGAGTCGAACGCCACTTGCGCGACGTCAAGCTCATGGAAATCGGCGAAGGCACATCGGAAATCCAGCGTCTCGTCATCGCCCGCCAACTGGGATGCTAAAAGCGGAAATGCCTGCATATCCATAACAATGAATTCGGACAAAGGGGAGGAGACGGTCGATGTTGACGGTGACTGTGGGGAAATTGTTGGAAGAGCGAGCCAGGCAATATGCGGATCGCGAGGCGGTCGTGTATGCCGACCGCGGCTTGCGTCTGACGTATCGGCAGTTTAACGACTATTGCCGCCTCGTTGCGCGCGGGTTGATGCGGCTTGGCATCGAAAAAGGGGAGCATGTCGCCATTTGGGCGACGAACGTTCCGGAATGGATCGCCTGCCAATTTGCGACCGGCAAAATGGGAGCGGTGCTCGTTACGGTCAATACGAACTACCGCGCGGCGGAGCTTGAGTATTTGCTTCGGCAGTCCGACTCGACAACACTGTTTTTGATCGAGCAATACCGCGATTCGTCATACATCGATATTTTGTACGAAATCGTTCCCGAGTTGCGCACATCAGCGCCCGGACAGCTGCAATCGAAACGGCTGCCGAAGCTGAAAAACGTGGTCTTTCTTGGCGACAAACGGCACCCGGGCATGTTTACATGGAACGACATCTTGGCGATGGCGCACGACGTATCGGAAGAAGAACTCGATGAACGGATGGAGAGCCTCGACCCGCACGATGTGATCAACATGCAATACACGTCCGGGACGACTGGATTCCCGAAAGGGGTGATGTTGACGCATTACAACATCGTCAACAACGCCCACCAAGTCGCGCAATGCATGGGGCTTGGCGAAGGCGATCGATTGTGCATTCCGGTGCCGTTTTTCCATTGTTTCGGCTGCGTCATGAGCACGCTTGCATGCGTGACGGTCGGGGCGACGATGGTGCCTGTGCAGGAGTTTCATCCGAAGCGGGTGCTGGAGACGGTCGAGGCGGAGCGGTGCACGGCGCTTCACGGCGTGCCGACGATGTTCATCGCCGAGCTCAACGACCCGGATTTTGCCAAATACGATTTGTCATCGCTGCGCACGGGCATTATGGCTGGCTCCCCTTGCCCGGTCGAAGTGATGAAGGCGGTCATCGAGAAAATGGGGATGAAAGACATTACCATCGCCTACGGGCAGACCGAAGCGTCCCCAGTCATCACGCAAACGCGCACCGACGATCCGCTTGAGCTGCGTGTCGAAACGGTTGGCCGCGCCTTGCCGGGCGTCGAGGTGAAAATCGTCGAGCCGGGAACGAACAAGGAAGTGCCGCGGGGTGTGCAAGGGGAACTGTGCACGCGCGGCTATCATGTCATGAAAGGGTATTACAACAACCCGGAAGCGACAAATGAAGCGATCGACCAAGACGGCTGGCTGCATACCGGCGACTTGGCGGTGATGGATGAAAACGGTTACTTCCGCATCACCGGCCGTCTGAAAGATATGATCATCCGCGGCGGCGAAAACATTTATCCGCGCGAAATCGAAGAGTTTTTATACAAACATCCGAAAATTTTGGACGTCCAAGTCGTCGGCGTGCCGGATGAAGTATACGGGGAAGAAGTGATGGCGTGGATCATCTTAAAAGACGGCGAAACGGCGACGGCTGAGGAGATTCGCGAGTTTTGCCGCGGCCACATTTCCCGTCATAAAATCCCGCGCTACATTGAGTTTACTGATTCGTACCCAATGACGGCGTCCGGGAAAATCCAAAAATTTAAACTGCGGGAAATGGCGAAACAGCGCCTCGGCTTGACGACGTAAACCGCCGTGCCGGGCGGTTTCGTCCGCCCGGCGGCATTCTCAGTTTTCGTGAAAGGGTGAGACGATGTTTTCGAAAGTATTGATTGCCAACCGCGGCGAAATCGCCGTCCGCATCATCCGCACGTGCCAAAAGCTCGGCATCCGGACCGTCGCCGTCTATTCCGAAGCGGATGCGGATTCGCTCCACGTCTCGCTCGCGGATGAGGCGTATTTGATCGGCAAGCCGCGCGTCGCGGAAAGCTATTTAAATATCGAAAAAATCATAGAGGTTGCCAAAACGGCGAAAGCGGAGGCGATCCATCCCGGCTACGGGCTGTTGTCGGAAAATCCAGCGTTTGCCCGCCGCTGCGAGGAAGAAGGAATCGTCTTCATCGGTCCGAAGGCGGACGTCATCGCGGCGATGGGCAGCAAAATCGAAGCGCGGCGGACGATGGAAAAAGCCGGCGTGCCGATCGTCCCAGGCGTCTCCTTTGCGCTTGATGGCGCCGATGAGGCGGCCAAAGCGGCGGCTTCGATTGGGTATCCAGTCATGCTGAAGGCGTCAGCCGGCGGCGGCGGCATCGGCATGCATATCGCCCGCGACGAAGCCGAGCTGCGCCAGGCGTTTGAAGGAAGCCAAAAACGGGCGGCTTCGTTTTTCGGCGACGGGACGATGTATATCGAAAAATATATCGATCGCCCGCGCCATATTGAAATTCAGCTGCTCGCTGATTCCTACGGCAACTGCGTCTACTTGTGGGAGCGCGAGTGTTCGATCCAGCGCCGCCATCAAAAGGTGGTCGAAGAGGCGCCGTCGCCGTTTTTGGATGAAGAGACGCGGCGGAAGATGGGGGAGGCGGCGGTGCGGGCCGCGCGCCATATCGGCTATGCGAACGCCGGCACGATCGAGTTTCTTGTCGATGATCAAAAAAACTTTTATTTTCTGGAGATGAACACACGCCTGCAAGTTGAACATCCGGTGACGGAAGAAATCACCGGCATCGACATTGTCGAAGAGCAGCTGCGCATCGCCGCCGGCGAGCCGCTTCGTTATCAGCAGGAAGACATTCGCCGCGATGGACACGCCATTGAAGTGCGCATTTATGCCGAAGATCCGAACACGTTTTACCCGTCGCCCGGCCGCATTACGGCGTTTTCCGCCCCACAAGGCGAATGGATTCGTCATGAAACGGCGGTTCAAAGCGGCGCCGCGGTTACGCCGTTTTATGATCCGATGATCGCCAAACTAATCGCCAAAGGGCCGGATCGGCAAACGGCGATTGAACGCTTGCTCGAAGCGCTTCGACACTATCGCGTGGAAGGGATTAAAACGAACATTCCGCTGCTTGAGGCCGTGTTGTCCCATCCGGCGTTTCAAGCGGGGGATACGACGACCGATTTCCTTTCGAAGCATTGGAAGCCAGCAAAAGCAAAATGAAGCAGAAACGGAGGAAGACACGATGACCCAAGTAACGGCAACAATGGCTGGAAGTGTATGGAAATTGTTGGTGGCTGTCGGGGATCATGTAGAAGAAGGCCAAGATGTCATCATTTTAGAATCGATGAAAATGGAGATTCCGATTGCGGCTGAGGCGTCCGGCGTCGTGAAGCACATCCACGTGCAGGAAGGAGATTTCGTGAACGAAGGCGACGTGCTTGTCGAGATTGAGTAAAAAGGGGGAGCAGAGCATGAGCCGATGGCCGGCGAAGGTGACGATCAAAGAAGTCGGCCCGCGCGACGGCCTGCAAAACGAAGCAGCGCCGATCGCGACCGCCGATAAAATCGCGTGGATCAACTTATTGTCCGAAACGGGGCTGTCGTACATTGAGGTGACTTCCTTCGTCCATCCGAAATGGATCCCGCAGCTCGCCGATGCCGCTGAGGTCGCAGCCGGCATCGGCCGAAAAGCCGGCGTCACGTATGCGGCGCTCGTGCCGAACGAAAGAGGGCTTGAGCGGGCGTTGGCCGCGGGGATTGACGAAGTCGGCGTCTTTATGTCAGCGAGCGAAACGCACAACCAAAAAAATATTAACAAAACGATCGCTGCCACATTTCCGGTGCTGGAAGCGGTCGTGCAAACGGCAAAACAAGCAGGCAAAACGGTGCGCGGCTACGTTTCCACCGTCTTTGGCTGCCCGTATGAAGGGGCAGTTGCCGTCGATCAAGTGCTGATGGTGGCGGATCGGTTGTTGGCGATGGGGGTTGACGAACTGTCGCTTGGCGATACGATCGGCGTCGCGACGCCCAAGCAAGTGGAGGACGTGCTTGCTGAGGTGCTTCGCCGCTTTCCGGCCGGACGGATTGCCATGCATTTCCATGATACAAGAGGAACGGCGCTTGCCAACATTTTGGTGTCGATGGAGATGGGCATTACGACGTTTGACAGCTCGCTTGGCGGCCTTGGCGGCTGTCCGTACGCTCCCGGAGCGTCGGGAAACGTCGCCACTGATGATTTAGTATATATGCTTCACGGCATGGGGATTGAAACCGGCATCGATGTCGAGCAGCTGACGAAAGCGGCGTTGTTTATCCGCGACAAAATCGGCCGCCCGCTTTCGAGCCGGTATTTGCAAACGGTTGGATCATAAGGGGGGGAGAAAACGTGAGCGCACTTGTATCGTTTGAAACACAAGAAAACGGCATCGCCATTGTGACATTAAACCGCCCGGAAGCAGCCAACGCGCTTTCTAGAGCGCTTTTGTTGGAGCTTGGTGCGCTTTTGCAAGAAATCAAATTTCAAAAAGACGTGCGCGTCGTCATTTTGACCGGGGCCGGAGACAAAGTGTTTTGCGCCGGAGCCGATTTGAAAGAGCGGGCAGGGATGAACGAAACCGAAGTCCGTCAGGCCGTCGCTTTAATCAGCAAAACGATCAACGAGGTCGAGAAAGTGCCGCAGCCGGTCATTGCCGCGTTAAACGGCTCGGCCTTTGGCGGGGGGCTTGAGCTGGCGCTCGCCTGCGACATCCGGTTTGCCGCCGACGATATCCAGCTCGGGCTGACGGAAACGTCGCTCGGCATCATTCCGGGAGCGGGGGGGACGCAGCGGCTGCCGCGCCTTGTCGGCCTCGGCAAAGCGAAAGAGTTGATTTTTGCCGCCAAACGGATTACAGCGCAGGAAGCCGAGCGAATCGGCCTTGTCGAATACGCCGTGCCGCGCGCCGAGCTCATGGATCGGGCGCTTGAATTGGCGCAGCAAATCGCTGACAATGCGCCAATAGCCGTCCGCCAGGCGAAACGGGCGATCCAAAGCGTATTCAACGTTGATTTGGAGACGGGCCTCGCAATTGAGCAGCTCGCCTATGAGGCGACAATCCCAACGAAAGACCGTCTGGAAGGTCTGCAGGCGTTTAAAGAAAAGCGGAAGCCGGTGTACAAAGGGGAGTAAGCCTGCGCTTGGGCAAGATGAGGCTGTTTGGATAAGGAAAAAGCCGCACGGAGCGCTTGTTCTGCACCGACATTGGCACGACAGCCAAAAACGGCCCCAACCGTGCTCCCGGCCGAACACGCGGGATGGAACAGCAAGATCTATCAAAACAAGGAGGGGAAACAAAGAGATGAAGGAAACAGCCAATCAGCAAGACACGCTCGCAGCGGAGCTGGAGAAAAGAGCGGCGGAAATCAAGAAAGGCGGGGCGCCAAAATATCATGAAAAAAATGCGGCCCAAGGGAAATTGTTTGTCCGCGAGCGGCTGAATTTGCTGCTTGACGATGGCTTAGAAGTGGAAGACGGCTTGTTTGCCAACTGTTTGGCGGATGGCCTGCCGGCTGACGGGGTGGTGACCGGGATCGGCAAAATCAACGGCCGCACCGTCTGCGTGATGGCGAACGATTCGACGGTCAAAGCCGGCTCATGGGGAGCGCGCACGGTCGAAAAAATCATCCGCATTCAAGAGACAGCGGAAAAACTGCGCTGCCCGATCATTTATTTGGTGGACTCGGCCGGCGCCCGCATTACGGACCAACTCGAAATGTTTCCCGGCCGGCGCGGGGCAGGGCGCATTTTTTACAATGAGGTGAAGCTGTCCGGCAAAGTGCCGCAAGTGTGCCTGTTGTTTGGCCCGTCAGCAGCCGGCGGCGCTTATATTCCGGCGTTTTGCGACATCGTCATCATGGTCGAGGGCAACGCCTCGATGTACTTGGGCTCGCCGCGCATGGCGGAAATGGTGATTGGGGAAAAAGTCACGCTCGAAGAGATGGGCGGCGCTCGCATGCATTGCACCGTCTCCGGCTGCGGCGACGTGCTCGTGAAAACCGAAGAAGAAGCGATTGCCTATGCGCGCCGTTATTTGTCATATTTTCCGTCCCATTACGGCGAAAAACCGCCGGTGGTCGAGGCGAAGCCGCCGAAATCGTTCGACAAAACGATCGAAGACATTTTGCCGGAAAACCAAAATGCGCCGTTCAACATGTATGATTTGATTGAGCGAATCATTGACGAAGGATCGTTTTGCGAAATCAAAAAACTGTTTGCGCCGGAAATCATTACGGGACTGGCGCGCCTTAACGGCCAGCCGATCGGCATCATCGCCAACCAGCCGCGAGTCAAAGGCGGTGTCTTGTTCCACGATTCGGCTGATAAAGCGGCGAAATTCATCACGCTTTGCGACGCGTTCCATATCCCGCTTCTGTTTTTGGCCGACGTCCCTGGCTTTATGATCGGCACGAAGGTCGAGCGGGCCGGCATCATCCGCCATGGGGCGAAAATGATCGCCGCCATGGCGGAAGCCACCGTACCGAAGATCTCGGTCATCGTCCGCAAAGCGTACGGCGCCGGGTTGTATGCCATGGCCGGCCCGGCGTTTGAACCGGACTGCTGCCTCGCGCTTCCGAACGCGCAAATCGCCGTCATGGGGCCGGAGGCGGCCGTCAACGCCGTTTATGCGAACAAAATCGCCGAGCTGCCGCCGGAAGAGCGGCCGGCGTTTGTCGAACAAAAACGCGAGGAATACCGGCGCGACATCGATATCTACCGGCTCGCTTCTGAATTGGTCGTTGATGGCATCGTCGCGCCGAACGACTTGCGCGACGAACTCATCCGGCGGTTTGCCGCGTATATGTCCAAATATATGGTCTTTTCCGAGCGGAAACACGGGGTGTATCCGGTTTGAAAAAACTGGATAAACGTCCCCCTTGTCAAACGAAGAAAGATTGTGTATGATAATAATCACCAATCCGCTGCTGCGTTGTGCGTTGTAGAATGAAGTTTCAACCGATGGCAATCAAAAGGGAGTTCTACATTGAAGCGGGAATGTCATGCCCCTTATTCGTCTGCGGGGACGACAGGAACGCTTCTGCGAACACCCACCTGGTGGAGCGTGGTTGAGAAACTGCATTCAGCCGACGGCAACCGCGGCGCGGATTCACGAATGAGGAGTTGGCAAAAGAGTCCAACTGGATGCAAAACATCCGGTTGGACTCTTTTTCGTTGCGTATGTTTTCTCAAAAAGACATGAAACAATATAGTTGATTTTCTTCGTTTTCATGTTATAATCATATTTCGTGCAGAAATAATTCGCATTGAAACTATTCCAACAAGAAAGATGAAGCAAGGAGGGGGGATGAATGGAAGGAATCAGCCGGGACATCATGTACGCCGTCTTCCGGACGCAAAAGGCGCTTTATCGCCTCATCCGCGAGGACGCGGCTCGCGTCGGAGTGACGGAGGTGCAGCTGATCGTCTTGTATACGCTGTTGAAAAAAGAACATATTCGCCTGAATGACTTGGCGGAAAAATTAAATTTAAGCAACAGCAACGTCAGCGGCACGGTCGATCGGCTCGTCGGCGCCGGCCTTGTTGTCCGCGAGCCGTCGAAGCAAGATCGGCGCGCGGTCATTTTGAGTTTGACGGAAAAAGGAAAAGAGACAGTGTCGGAAGCGTTTGGCGAGCAGTCGGTGCTGCGCCGGCGGCTTCGCCGCATTCAAGAACTCGTCTCTCCAGAGGAGATTGAACAGTTTTTGCATCTTCATGAAAAAATTAAAGCGATTTTACTCGGGGAGGAATAGACAGTGAACGTGAAACGATTGGTGGCGCTGAACATCATTGTGCTCATTTTGCTTGTCGGCGGCGGCTTTGCCGCTTACTACTATGTGAACGAAGCGACGAATTACATTAAAACAGACAACGCCCGCATCGACGGCCAGGTCATCTCGGTTGCGGCGCCGCTGTCCGGAAAACTGACATCCTGGCGGGGCGACACGGGAAAAACGTTCTCAGCCGGGGAAGAAATCGGTGAGGTGTTTGACGGCAAAACGACGGTGCCGGTGACAGTGCCTCATCGGATGACCATCGTGCAGCAAAACGCGGTCAAAGACTCGTTTGTCGCCGCGGGGACGCCGCTTGCCCGAGGGTTTGATTTGAACGATTTGTGGGTGACGGCGAACATTGAAGAGACCGATATTGAAGACGTGAAAGTCGGGCAAGACGTCGATATTTATGTCGATGCGTATCCGGACCGCAAATTCAGCGGCAAAGTCGAAAAGATTGGCAATGCGACAGCGAATACGTTCAGCCTGCTGCCGAGCTCCAATGCGACCGGCAACTACACGAAAGTGACCCAAGTGATTCCGGTCACGATTTCCATTGACAATTACAGCGGAGCCGGACTTGTGCCGGGCATGAACGTCACCGTCCGCATCCATAAGTAGGTGATGGGACATGACAACATTTGTCATTGGTTATATTGTGTTTGCCGTTTTGGTTTTGGCGGCGGTCAACATCGCGCTGCGCCGCCGCAAACCGGCTTCAGCTGCAGGGAAGGCGGCGGATGAAGCGGCGAAAGCCAACGCTCAACCGTTAGCGGAAACGAAAGCAGAGCCAGCGGCAGAAACGGATGGGCGCCCGGCCGCTCCAGCCGGGCAAGGCGGCCTCGGGGATATCGGCAGCCGCGGAAAAGTTGTGGCGACGGTCATGCTGGGCGCGTTTGTCGCCATCTTGAACCAAACATTGATCAACGTCGCCTTGCCCCATATGATGCAAGATTTCAACGTGGAAACGTCGACGATTCAATGGCTCGTGACAGGATATATGCTCGTCAACGGGGTGCTCATCCCGATCAGCCCGTTTTTAATCGCGAAGTTTCCAGCGAAACGGCTGTTTTTGTCTGGCATGTCGTTTTTCGCCATCGGCGCGTTTGTTTGCTCGATCGCTCCAACCTTTGCCGTCATGCTCGCAGGGCGGCTGACGCAGGCGGTCGGGGCGGGCATCATCATGCAGCTGATGATGGTCATTATGCTGTCGATTTTCCCGCCGGAACGCCGCGGAGTGGCCATGGGAACGGTCGGAATCGCCATGATGTTCGCGCCGGCGATCGGGCCGACGTTATCCGGATGGCTTGTCGAACATTATACATGGCGGCTGTTGTTTTACGTCGTTTTGCCGATCGCGATTGTAGACATTGTGCTTGCCTCCGCCTGGCTGAAACATACGCCGCGCAAGGGCAATCCGGTGCTGGACGTGCAAGGGGCGGTCTACTCCACGATCGGGTTTGGCGGCGTTCTGTATGGCTTCAGCGAAGCCGGCAGCAAAGGATGGGGCGAGACGGAAGTCGTTGTGTCGCTTATCATCGGCGTCTTGTTCTTGATCATGTTCACATGGCGTTCGCTCCGCTCGGAGCATCCGGTGCTCAATTTCCGTGTGTTCCGCTACCCAGTGTTTACGTTGGCGACCGTCATCGGATCGGTCATCAATATGGCGATGTTTGCAGCGATGGTGCTGCTGCCGGTGTATTTGCAAAACTTGCGCGGCTTTACGCCGCTTGATGCCGGTTTGCTGTTGCTACCGGGAGCGATTGTCATGGCGATCATGTCGCCGATTTCCGGCTGGGTGTTTGACCGCATCGGCGCGCGGGCGCTGGCGATCGTCGGCTTGATCATCACCGCGGTCACGACGTGGGAATTCAGCAAGCTGACGATGGATACACCGTACAGCCAGTTAATTTGGCTTTATATTTTCCGCATGTTCGGCATGTCGATGCTCGGAATGCCGATTATGACGGAAGGATTGAACGCCTTGCCGCGCCATTTGTACAGCCACGGCACGGCGATGTCCAATACGATCCGCCAAGTGGCCGCTTCGCTCGGAACGGCGTTCTTGGTGACGATCATGTCCAACCGGGCCAAATTCCATGCGGACATGTACCGAAATGAGATGACGGAAAACAATCCGTTTTTCATGAGCCTTGTCGGCCAGCTGAAGCAGGCGATTCCGAGCGATGAAGCGGTGGTGCAGCTGCTGTATGGGCTCGTGCAGCAGAGATCGACTGTCGAAGGGATTAACGACGCCTTTTTCGTCGCCACCGGCTTGACGGTATTGGCGTTAATGATGGCGTTTTTCTTAAAGGGAAAAAAGCATAAATCGCCATCAGCGTAAACAAAGGAAGCGGCGCAGAAGCCTAACGGGTTCGGTTGTTGAGTACAAAATTAAAAAAAGTAATACAAAAGGGAGTCCAATTCGCATATGAAATGGACTCCCTTTTGTTTCTTGATATATCAATGTTTTATTTAATTTATGACCATTAATCGCATTATAATTAGCATCTTAATTAGCAAGTGACTGCTGACCAACAGACAGTATTCCAAATATGTGTTAAAATTGATGCTAATTGGACATAAATTCATTGATGACTTCCCTTTATCGTGTATTTGCCAAAGAAATTCGCTTATCTGATGCCCACCATTTTCTTTGTCAAACGGATAAAACAAAATCTCGGAAACAAGCTCGTGAGGAATTTGTTCAAGCAAGAGTGGATTTAATCAACTGGGGAATTAACTCTGGTTATGATACAAAGTCTTTGCGAAAATTGGCTTTTCTAAAACTGGAAGAATTATTTCATACACACCAATTTCATAAAAAAGTCATTTCAGATGGCAGCAGTCATTATGAATACGCTGATAATCCGATTGAACATCCGCTTGCGACAATTGACAGAGGATTTCGATGGGTTGATTGTACAACCAATCTTTCATCATTCGAACCGAAGGACATTGCCAATCTTGTTTTAAATGTGAATGACAACGCCACGAATACCTTTATCCAGCACATTCGAAGACGGCTATCTATTTTAGAAAGACCATTGACAACAGCTCGTGGTGACGGAAAAAGCTATATCTATTCAAACTTTAACCCAAAGTATGCTCAAATGGCTCTTACCATACTTCGGACTTACTACAATTTTTGTTTAGCATACAAAACAAAAGAGACAGTAGGAACACCTGCTCAACGATTAGGCATTGCAAAAAAACGATTTGATTTAAAAGAAATAATTTATATGCAATAACCATAATTGAAAGGGATTTGATATTTTATAAGACCAAATCACCATACGATTTGGTTTTTTATTTTTGTTGAAATATCAATATTTTTTGACGAAATCCTTTTTAAGGATTTTAGTATTTTATGTTAAACTAAATATATAGATTACTTAGAAAATTAGCAAAGGGAAAATTAACCCACGAGGAGGGAAGTGTATGAAAAAGTTTTTAATTCCATTATTAGTATTAATTGTGTTAGGCATTGGTGGTTATTTTGTTATTGGACTATTTAGTGCTAAACCACCTTTACCAACCATAACTGTTGGAGAAAAAAAGGTAGAAGTGACACAAGGTTCGTATTGTTGGAATGGATTACTTAATTCTGTTTGTGCTGATACAAGTTCTCCGCCAGAACTCATTAAAAATCAAGAACTAAAACCTGTGGTTGTACCACCAAATTCCCAATTGAAAATAGAATTCAAAGACGAGCCTAAAGAAAATACATTAGTAGTAAATAGATGGCTTACAAATATAAAAACAGAAAATGTTCCAATAAATGATAATGTGATACTATTACCAAAAGAAAAAGGTGTTTATGTGTATGATGTTTCAGCAAGATGGGAAAAGGGAGATTCAAGTTATGCCTTTGTAATTGAAGTACGGTAGTAACCTTTTAGTAACAGTCTTGATTTAACAAGTCAATATAATTTTAGTTTAAAACGCTTGGAATAAACCCAAGCGTTTTAATGTGCTTTTTACCTTGTTAAATTTAGTTCGAATTTTGTGCTAATTACGCTGTTATTTGTACTGTTTTTTTTGATTTTGTACTTCTGAACCGAACCCGTTAGCAGAAGCCGCTTCTTTTTTTGTTTTATCTTAATTAGGCGAGAAGACTCCCACTTCAACGAAGCGAAGCGGAGTAAGTGGGAGATGAATCGCCTTAACTCAGGCGTGTTGATTATCCAATAAAATCCAAAGGGTATAGAAAAAAGAGCACCTTTCCTGTAGAATGTGAGTAGCGACACAAACAAACCCAGGAGGTGC
>NZ_PIJG01000056.1:0-18603 GCF_002809955.1 Geobacillus sp. Manikaran-105 | reverse complement strand
AATTCGGGAGTGTGGTATGCTTGTTCATAGAGAGCACCTCCTGGGTTTGTTTGTGTTGCTACTCACATTCTACAGGAAAGGTGCTCTTTTTTCTATACCATTTGGATTTTATTGGATAATCAACACGCCTGGCTTTCAACGTGTGTTTACCGAGCATGTGTACCCGAAATTCGCCCGCATTGTCCGCCATTTTCAAGAGAAAGGGGAATTGGCCGAGCTGCCGGTCGATTCCGTCATGCGCCTGACGATCACATCGCTTGCCGGCTTTTTGGCCGCCCGCTTTCTCCTTTTGCCTGACCACCATTGGGACGATGAGGCGGAGATGGAGCGGACGATTCACGTGTTGATGAACGGTCTGCGGCGCTAGACGGCCGGCTTCCGCGTGGGAGCCGGCCTAGCCGTTTTTCTTGGCATAATCGAGGATGGCTTTGGCAAAGTGTTTAAAATCATCGAGATGGTGGTCGATGATGGCTTGCAAAATGCCAAGGTTCAGTTGTTGGTAGTTGTGAACGGCGATGTTGCGGAATCCGACCATGGCCTTCATGTTTTTGCTTATGGCAGGAGAGATTACGCCGTACTCTTCGAGGAGAGTGAATGCATCGCGGCTATGCTGCGGCAATCCGAATTTCTGCTCGGCCACAATATGCATGGCCAAATCGATGCATGCCTCGCACGCCCGCTGTAAATTCAGAACGATCGAATCTTGTTTTGTGTAATTTTGTAAATTTTTTGGATCGCCGTTATATTCTTCACGAATTCGTTTCAGGCAGTGTTCGATCACGCTGATCTTGTTTAAAATGACATCACTTTTCATATATGCTCCCGCTTTCCGTAATTTGTTTTAACACCGGTGCTCTCTCTTCGTTTAGTTTCACATACATTTTCAATGTTTTCATTTCGAACTCAGCCCGTTTCCGCTCGTCGCGGCAATCAATGGCTTTTCCCGTCGAGACGACTTGCGCTTGAAACACGGTGCTGGCTTGGCGCAAATCGACAAGATCGACATCTCGCCCTAACTTGTCAGCCAAATGCCCCGCGAGCCGAAACAGCTCATACGGATCATGCGGTTCGCCGTCGCTGACAAAGGCGATATCGACATCACTGTCCGGGCGCATCGCCCCACGGGCGGCTGAACCGAACAGGTAGATGACGAACGGGTGAAGAGCCGGGCGGAGCGTCTGAATGATGATCGTCTCCATTTCGTTTGGCAATCGCGATGCCCCCTTGCGTTTTTCTTCATTATAGCAAAATCTTAATAGCAAAATCTTATTGTTCTTGGCGAAAAGATGGAAAAAGAAAAAGGGATGGCGATGATGCGCCAATCCCTCTGAGCGAAAGAAGCAGGGGCTGATTGATTCATTTCCTCCTTACATACAAACTTCGGGGCGGCTCTTTTTGCTGCTCTTCCCTAAAACACTTCCTCACCCCGAAAACGGGATGGGGCGATGTTCGAGTCATTCGGGTGATGGATGATATAGGTGTGCGCGTTGGTCGTTAAGCCACAATTAGGCGATTTCCGCCACAATGGCATTGTCCTTGACATCGATACGGATCGCACGCACCGATTGATCCGCGTCAAGCAGGCAGTCGGCGATGTTGTCTTCGACATGCTCTTGGATGACGCGGCGGAGCGGGCGGGCGCCGAAGGCCGGATGGTAGCCGAGTTCGGCCAGTTTTTCTTTCGCCGCTTCCGTCACCTCGAGTTCAATGCCTTGCTCGCGCATCGCCGCTTTGACGTCAGCGAGCATCAGGTCGACGATCTCAAGCAAGTGTGCTTTTTCGAGCGGCTTGAACTCGATGATGGCGTCGAAGCGGTTCAAAAATTCCGGCTTGAAGTAGGCGCTCAAAGAGTCAAGGACGCTTGTTTGCCCGTTGCCCTCTTTTTCAAAGCCGACGGTGATTTTTTTGTCGGTCGCACCGGCGTTGCTTGTCGCGATGATGACCGTGTCTTTGAAGCTGACGGTGCGGCCTTGGCTGTCGGTTAGGCGGCCATCTTCTAAAATTTGCAAGAAGATGTGCTGTACATCCGGGTGCGCCTTTTCAATCTCGTCAAGCAAGATGATGCTGTACGGATTGCGGCGCACTTTTTCCGTCAGCTGGCCGGCTTCTTCAAAGCCGACATAGCCCGGCGGCGAACCGATCAGCTTCGAGACGGAATGTTTCTCCATGTATTCGCTCATATCGAGGCGAATCATGGCGTCTTTTGTGCCAAACAGCTCCTCGGCGAGCGTTTTGGCGAGCTCCGTTTTCCCGACGCCGGTCGGGCCGACGAACAAGAACGAACCGATCGGGCGGTGTTTCGCTTTCAAGCCGGCGCGGCTGCGGCGAATGGCTTTGGCGACTTTTTTCACCGCTTCCGCTTGGCCGATCACTTTTTTCGCCAAGTGTTCTTCGAGATGTTTCATTTTTTCTTTTTCATCGGCTTGCAGCTTGCCGACGGGGATGCCGGTTTTCTCGGCGATGATTTGTTCGATGTCGGCGGCATCGACGACAGGGCGTTCTTGGTTGACGCCTTGCTCGAGTTGTTTTTCGAGCTTCAGCTCTTCATCGCGCAGTTTCGCCGCCAATTCGTAGTTTTCTTCTTTCGCCGCTCGTTCTTTTTCTTTCGCGATTTGGATCAACCGCTCTTGCAGTTGTTTTTCATCGGTCGGACCGAGGCGCAAGTTCGCTTTCGAGCCGGCCTCGTCAAGCAAGTCGATGGCTTTGTCCGGGAGGAAGCGGTCTTGAATGTAGCGGTGCGACAGTTTCACGCACGCTTCGATCGCTTCATCCGTATAGCGGACATGGTGGAACTGTTCGTATTTCGGCTGGATGCCTTTTAAGATGACGATCGCTTCCTCAACGGTCGGCTCGTGGACGATGACCGGTTGGAAGCGGCGCTCAAGAGCCGCGTCTTTTTCAATTTGCCGGTATTCTTTGAGCGTCGTCGCCCCAACGACTTGCAGTTCCCCGCGGGCGAGCGCCGGTTTTAAAATATTGCCGGCGTCCATCGAGCCTTCAGCGGCGCCAGCGCCGACGAGCAGGTGGATTTCGTCAATGAACAAGATGATGTTTTTCCGCTCTTGCAATTCGGCGATGAGCCGTTTCATCCGCTCTTCAAATTGACCGCGGATGCCGGTGTTGGCGACAAGCGACGCCACATCAAGCAAGTACACGTCTTTGTTCAATAGTTTTTCCGGCACTTGCCCTTCGGCGATTTTCAGCGCGAGCCCTTCAACGATGGCTGTTTTCCCGACACCCGGCTCCCCGATCAACACCGGGTTGTTTTTGTTGCGGCGGTTTAAAATTTCGATCACGCGGGCGATTTCTTTGTCGCGGCCGATGACCGGATCGATCAAGCCCGCTTTCGCCATTTGCGTCAAGTTGCGGCCGAATTGATCCAAAAATCCACCGCCATGGCTTTGCGGGCGCTTCGCCATCGTTTTCGGCGCGCTCATTCCGGCGTTGGCGGCTGTGAACGGGCTAGTAAAGAAGTCATCAAAGGAAAACGGTGAAAAGCCGAAGTTCATCGGAATGGACAGTTGTTGTTTTTGCTTTTCATAGCATTCATGGCACAGGTGAAGTTGTTGTTTTTCCCCGTTCCATTGCAAGTTGACAAACACTGTTGCTTCACGTTGTTGGCATGCTTGGCATAGCATGAGACATACCCCCTTTTCTCTTATTCGGGATTTGACTTTGACTTTCTTTGACTTTCTGACTTTATTATACTTTGATCTTTTTTGACTTTCAAGTGTTTTGTACAAAAAAATTGTAATAACGATGAAATGTTTTTGAAAAAATGGTGAATACTAATGTAGGTGCGGCAAAGCTATGATAAAGTGAAAAACAGAAAAAGAGGCGGAAAAGACTCCGTCTTTGGTGCTCATGATGATCATGAATTTGAAGGAAAAAGGAGAAAGGTGAAGATGAGAAGACAGGTTGGTTTCGCGTTTGCTGTTGTACTTTTGGGGATGATGATCATGGCTGCTTGTACAAATCACAACAAGCAAGCTGAGACGCCGGCCGTGCTTGACGTGAAAATCGATGCGCCGGATCATATCGATTTGAACAAACCGACCAAGCTCGCCTGCGTCGTGACGTACGGCGGCGAAAAAGTAGACGATGCGAACGAAGTCAAGTTTGAAGTATGGAAGCATGGAAGCGACGAGCGGGAAATGCTTGAAGCGAAGCATGACGGCGACGGCCGATACTCGGTGGAAAAAACGTTCACCGAAGCGGGAACATATTCGGTGGTCGCCCATGTGACGGCGCGCGACATGCATAACATGCCGAAGAAAGATATTGTCGCCGGCAGCCCGGAACAGGCGGCGACGGCTGACGGTGCGCGCGAAAATTCCCAAGGCAGTGCTGAAGAACACCATCATGGCGCCGTCGCCATTTCGCTGTCGTCCCGTTCGTTCGAAGCCGGAAAACCGGCGGCGTTGACCGTCCGCCTCTCCAAAGATGGGAAGCCGTTGACAGGTGCGACCGTTCGTTTTGAGATTTGGCAGGCGGACAATAAGCATGAATTTGTCGATGCAAAGGAAAAAGGAAACGGCGAGTACGAAGCCATGGCCACGTTTGCCAACAAAGGAACGTATTCGGTGAAAGTGCACGTCGAAGGAAGCG
Source organism: Geobacillus sp. Manikaran-105 (assembly GCF_002809955.1). Taxonomy (NCBI): domain Bacteria; kingdom Bacillati; phylum Bacillota; class Bacilli; order Caryophanales; family Anoxybacillaceae; genus Geobacillus; species Geobacillus sp. Manikaran-105. The sequence continues at coordinate 13,995 of NZ_PIJG01000056.1, read as the reverse complement.
GCGGGCTGCACGAACATCAAGTCGAACAAGTGACGGTTCATTGATGGAAACGCGATTTCACATCGCATGACATATTAATGAAGAGAGTTTGCGGTGTGTGAGAAGGCATCTTGTCTCGGATGCCTTCTTTTTTCGTTCTGTCGTCTTTCTTGTCCATGCCGGACATATACATATATATGGAAAAGCAACGGACAAGAGAGGGAGATGGAGGATTTGGGCAAGAGACACGAGTGGTCGGAGGCGTGGCAAATCGCTTCTGTTTACGTTGGAACGGTGATTGGGGCAGGATTTGCGACCGGAAGAGAGATTATGGAATTTTTCACTCGTTATGGGACGGCTGGAACGGTGGGCATCATCATCAGCGGTTGTTTGTTTATATGGGGAGGCGCGCGGCTCATGGTGATGGCGCGCCGAATTGGAGCTGCGTCCTATGATGAGTTGAATCGCTATTTGTTCGGGAACATGTTGAGCCCGTTTGTGACGCTCGTGATGACGGTGATGATCGCAGGGGTGACGGCGGTGATGATCGCGGGGGCGGGGGCGGTGTTTGAAGAGCAGCTCGGCTGGACACGGCAGGCAGGCGTCACGCTGACGCTCGGGTTGGCGCTTTTGGTCATGCTGCTTGACCGCAAAGGATTGTTTGGCGTCAACGTGTTCGTCGTGCCGATGATGATGATCTTGAGCGTTGCCGTATGGATCAAAATGATGATGGCTGGCGACTTATGCCGACCGGATATAGCGGCATCGGATTATTCACTGAAGGCAATGTTGTCCCCGTTTTCGTATGCGGCGTTTAACTTGGCGATGGCGCAAGCGGTGTTGGTGCCCGTTGCCCGCGAAGCGGCCAGTGAGCGGGCGGTGAAGCGCGGGGCGATGTTGGGTGGGGGGATCCTAACAGGGTTGTTGCTTCTCAACCATATTGTGTTGCTGTCGTTTCCGCAAAAGGATGGTTACGATATTCCGATGGCCGAAGTAGTTCGTGCGTTTTTTGCCATGCTGTATTGGTTGTATGTCGTCGTCATTTACGGAGAAATTTTTACCTCGGTCATCGGCGGCTTGTTTGGGCTTGCCCGTCAAGCGCGCATTTGGGTGCCGATCAGTGGAAAAGGGATCGGCGTGCTGCTCGTGTTGGTGTTTGCCGCGGTCAGCCCGTTTCGCTATGGGGAGTTGTTGTCGTTTCTTTATCCGCTGTTTGGCTACATGAGCCTGATGTTATTGTGGCTCCTTTGGCGCCGCAAGCTGCCGCGTTAGCAAACAGGCCCTTTCGCTTTCCCTGCCTCTTCTGTTCTGGTGCGGGGGGCGAAAGGGCTTATTGTTTTTCCGTACACCGCCCACCCAATAGGCATTCCCTCGCTTTCATTGCGTTTCGCAAAACGGGGGCTTTTTTCGAGATGGTCCTCCCGCATGCGGATGTTGAAAGCATGATTACGAGCGAAAACGGGCGATCATCGCTTCCAAATTGCGGGCTGCGGCGGCCAGGGCGTCAGCTTCTCCCGCCAGTTCATGAAGAGCGAGTGTTTGCCGCTCGAGCCCCGCCGCCGTCTCTTGCACCATATCGGAAAAGTCGGCCGTTTCTGTCACTTTTTTCAACGCTCGTTTCGACCGACGCTGTTTCGTCAGTTCGCTCATAGACGATTCTCCTTTTTTCATTTGTCTATTTTCAATAATATATAGAAGATTTTGTCGAATCAATAGGATGAAAGGGGGATGCATAAAAATATCGATCGGTTGGGAGACTATTCCGTAAACGGAAAGGCGAGGGGATGTTCGTGGGTTTATTCTCATTTTGGAAAAAAAAGAAAAAACGCCCCCCTCAGCGGCCCATTTCGCAGCTTTGGGAAACGCTGCGGCAATCGAGCGATTTTGTCGAAGTGTCGTTTGTTGTGGGAGGTAAGGAGCTGTCGATTTATTATTTTGATTCACTCGTCGATCCGCAAGTGCTGCAAGAGCGGATTCTTTGCCATTTGCAAAACGACATTCCAAACCATCCAACTGTCCGTTTGGAAGACTTGCAGCAAATCGTGCCGATTCAGCGCATTGAGGTGAGTGAAGACACGGCACTGATTGAAGAGAAGGTGCTGAAAGGGTTTGTCGCGGTCACCTTCCGCGAGCAGCCAAACAAAGCGGCGCTCATGAGCGCCGCGGCTGAAAATTTGGGGCTTCGGGAAAACAATGATTCGGAAAACGAATTCAGCGTCGTCGGACCGAAAGTCGGATTTGTGGAAAACGTCGGGGTCAACTTGCATCTCATCCGCCGGCAAGTGGTGACGCCGAATCTTGTGTTTCGGGAAATGTCGATTGGTTCGGTGTCGAAAACGAAAGTGGTCATCGCCTACATCGATGGCGTCGCCAATCCGGAAGTCGTTCAAACGGTGACGCAGCGGCTTGAGTCCATTCATTTTGACCTCGTGTTTGACAACGCCGTTTTGGATCAGCTGCTTGCGGACAATTCACGGACGCCGTTTCCTCTGTTTATCTCGACCGAGCGGATCGACCGGGCCATCTATGCGCTTGTGTCGGGTCAGGTGGCCATTTTTTGCGACGGCTCCCCGTATGCCGTGATTGGCCCCGCCGCTCTTTTCGATTTTTTTACGTCGCCGGAAGACTATTATTTGCCATGGGTGCTCGGCACGTTTTTCCGGCTCATCCGGTTTTTCGGCGTTGCGTTCTCGGTGTTAGCGTCGCCGATTTATGTGGCGGTGCTGACGTATCATTATGAAATGATTCCCGAAGACTTGCTCGGCCCGATCATTTATTCCCGCTCGAACGTGCCGTTTCCGCCGATGCTCGAGGTGCTGTTTTTGGAAATTACGATTGAGCTGTTGCGCGAGGCCGGGGCGCGGCTGCCGACGAAAGTCGCACAAACGCTCGGGATTGTCGGCGGGATTGTCATCGGGCAAGCAACCGTTGATGCCGGGCTGACGAGTACGATTTTGTTGATTGTCGTCGCGTTGGCGGCGCTCGCTTCGTTTACAACGCCGATTTTCAAAATGTCCAACACGATTCGGTTCATTCGGTTTCCGTTTATTTTGTTTGCTGCATGTTGGGGCGGGATCGGCATTATCTTTGCCGTCTGCGGGCTGCTCATTCATTTAGGGCGGCTGCAGTCGTTTGGCTATCCGTATTTGCTGCCGTTTTATCCATTTCGTGTGCGCAGCTTCCGCGATACATTCGTTCGTTCGCCATACAGTGAAACGGCGGAGCGGCCGATGTTTCTTCGTCCGCGGTCGCGGTTTCGTTACGATCCGAATGCGGCGAAGCAAAAACGCGATATTGATGAGTAAGGGGGATCGTGATGAGGCGTGGGCTTCTATGGCTCGGTGCGCTGCTGTTGCTTGGCGGCTGCGCCAGTTCGCGGCCGATTGATGAAATTCAAATTATCCAACAGATGGGGTATGATTTCGAGAACGGCCGCTACACGGGCACCGCGGTGTACCCGACGTTCAAGCAAGGGCCGATGACAAAGCCGAATATGCTGACGACGACGTCGCCGACGGTCTACGACTTGATTCCGCGCCTGTCATCGAAATCCGCGCTGCCGGTTGAGGAAGGGCAGCTGCGCTTGATTTTGTTCGGCAAGGAGTTTGCCAGGCGGGGGGTGACGCAAATTACGCACAGCCTCGCGCGCAACAACAAAGTCGGCAGTCATTTGCTGCTTGGCGTGGCGGAAGAAAGCGCGAAGGAGCTGCTGAAAATCGCGGCGAACACGACGCTGAGCGATACGTTGTATTTGCCGAATCTGGTGGAGCAGAATGAGCAGTCGATGAACTTGCCGAAAACGAATTTGCACTTGTTTTTGTATCGCTATTTTTCCCCAGGCAGCGATCCGTTTTTGCCGTATTTTGAGAAAAAAGGAGATTTCGCCAAGCTTGAAGGGGTCGCGTTGTTTCGCGACGACCGATACGTGGGGCATGTGAGTTTGCGTGATTCGTTTTTAATGAAAATTTTGCTTGGAGAAACGAAAAACGGCGTCTACCAGCTGAAGGTTGGGAATCGCGGGAAACAGGGCGAGGATCGGGTGATGCTGCAAAACTTATGGGCGAAGCCGAAATATGAATGGAAGCGTGATGGAAGCCGCCATGTGCTTGATGTGTTCGTCCATATCCATGCGTCGGTGCGGGATTACCCGTCATGGCTCGATCAGCCGGGTCAAGATTTGTTTGCTGATGTGAAGAAAAAAATGCAAAACGAATTGGAGCATAATATGCGTCGGTTATTCCGTTATTTTCAGAAAAAACGGATTGACCCGCTCGGCATCGGCGATTTTGTTCGCAGTGTGACAAGACATTGGGATTCCGACGCGTTTTACCGTGAATACCCGGATCTAGACATCCGCCCGCACGTCACGGTGGATATCGTCCATACCGGCATTGGCGAATAAGACGGGGAACATGAGGAGGGATTAGGATGAAGCAGGCCATTCAGGAACGGTTTCTCATCTCCCCGTTTCTTGTGTTTTTTGTCATTCATGCTACGCAAGTTGGGGTCGGGGCACTCAATTTTCAGCGTCCACTGATGAAAGAGGCGGGGCAGGATGCCTGGATGGCAGTCTTAATGGCCGGGCTGGCGGCGCACGTGTTGATTTGGCTGATGTATCGGCTGCTGTCGCATTTGCCATCAGGCGGAGACCTCGTGTCGCTTCATGAACAGTACTTCGGGCGGTGGATCGGCGGGGTGCTGAGCCTTGGACTTCTTTTTTACTACGCGTTGGCGGCGTTTATGGTGCTTCAATCATACATTGAAATCATTAAAGTATGGGTGTTCCCGTTGATGGGGGTGTGGCAGTTCAGCCTTATGTTTTTGCTGATGACGTATTATGTCGTCTCCGGCGGGTTTCGCGTCGTTGTCGGCTTATGCGTTTGGGGGGTGGTGACTCCGCTGTTGACGATTTTTCCGATGGTTTTCTTTCCGCTTGAGTATGCTCAATACCGGAATTTATTGCCGGTGTTCGACCATTCGTTTGGGCAATTGGCAAAAGCATCGAAAGAGATGGTGCTGCAATATTTAGGGTTTGAAATGCTGCTGATGTATTACCCGTTTTTAAAACAGGCTCCGTCCTCGCAAAAGTGGGCGCATGCGGCCAACGCATTTACGATGTTCATTTATTTTGTTTTGATCCTTATTTCCATCGTGTTTTATAACAAAGAGCAAATTCAGCATATTACATGGCCGACGCTGACGATGGCCAAAATTCCGGAAGTGCCGTTTATCGAGCGGATGGAGTATATTGTCATCTCGATTTATGTGCTCGTTGTGTTCCCGATCATCGCGGTCTCTATTTGGGCGGCGACGCGCGTGATCAAACAGCTGTTTGCTGTTCAGCAGCGCCGTTCGCTTCCGGTGTTGCTCGCTTGCTTGTTTGTCGGGGGAATGTTTTTTCAGGAGAAGACACATATTGAGCAGTTGACGGAATGGACAGCAAAGGCGGGATTTTATCTTGTCGCGGTGTATGTTCCGCTTTTGTATCTATACGTATGGACGGCGGAAAAAGTGAAAAAGGCGCTACAACAAAAGCCATAAGTATGGTATAGTAATATGGAAAACAGAAGAATCGCAATTCCGTACACTTGTACGGGAGAGGTTTCTAGCAAAACCCTCTATAAAAAACTAGGGACGGCTGTATCCTAGGGGTATGGCCTTTTTTGTTTTGGAAACCTCTTCTTCTGCTGATTCAGAAGGAGGTTGATTGTGATGAAGATGAAGGAAGAAAAGGCGGTCGTCGTCTTCAGCGGCGGCCAAGACAGCACGACGTGTTTGGTTTGGGCGAAAGAGCAGTTTGGGGAAGTGGAAGCGGTGACGTTTGACTATGGGCAGCGTCATCGCCGCGAAATTGAAGTCGCTCAGGCAATTGCCGCTGAGCTTGGCGTTCGCCATACGGTGCTCGATATGTCGCTGCTTGGGCAATTGGCGCCGAACGCCTTGACGCGTGATGATATCGCCATCGAACAAAAGGAAGGCGGGCTGCCGACGACGTTTGTGGACGGACGCAATTTGTTGTTTTTATCGTTCGCGGCGGTGCTTGCCAAACAGCGGGGCGCGCGCCATATTGTGACGGGAGTGTGCGAGACGGATTTCAGCGGCTATCCGGACTGCCGCGATGTGTTTATCAAATCGTTGAACGTCACGCTGAATTTAGCGATGGATTACGAATTTGTCATTCATACGCCGCTCATGTGGCTGACGAAAGCGGAGACGTGGAAGCTCGCGGATGAGCTCGGGGCGCTCGAGTTCATTCGCACGAAGACGCTGACGTGCTATAACGGCATCATCGCCGACGGCTGCGGCGAATGTCCAGCATGCGTGCTGCGCAAGCGCGGGTTGGATGACTATTTGCGGGAAAAAGCGGGGGTGGAGCGGCCATGATGCACCAGCTTTATCCGCAAGTGATGCACCCTTACCGCTATGAGCTGAACAAAGATATGCACATCGCCGCCGCCCATTTCATCCCGCACGAAGCGGCCGGGAGCTGCGCCAACGTGCACGGCCACACGTACATCGTCAATGTGACGATTGCTGGCGATGAGCTCGATGAAAGCGGATTTTTGGTCAATTTTCAAACGATCAAACAGCTTGTGCATGGAAAGCTGGATCATACGTTGCTCAATGACCATGCCGATTGCTTTGATGAAAACGACCCGAACCGGTTTCCGACGACGGAAGTGGTGGCGCGCACGATTTATGAAACGATTCAGCGCTATTTGGATACGCTGCCGCACAAGCCGACATGTTTGCAAGTGTTTGTCCGCGAAACGCCGACGAGCTATGTCGTCTACCGGCCGAAAGCGGGGGACCGGTAATGGCGCGCACGATCCCGGTGCTAGAGATTTTTGGTCCGACCATCCAAGGAGAGGGAATGGTGATCGGCCAAAAGACGATGTTCGTCCGCACAGCCGGCTGCGATTATCGCTGCCGCTGGTGCGATTCGGCGTTTACGTGGGACGGATCAGCGAAAGACGAGATCGAGCAGTTGACGGCAGACGACATTTGGCGGCGGCTTGAAGCCATGGGCGGCCGCCGCTTCCGCCACGTGACGATTTCAGGCGGCAACCCGCTTCTCATTGCCGCTCTTGGAGAGCTTGTCGCCCTTCTTCACGAAAAAGGGGTGCGCGTTGCGGTTGAAACGCAAGGGAGCCGCTGGCAAGACTGGCTGCTCGATGTAGACGATGTCACCATTTCCCCAAAACCGCCAAGTTCGGGGATGGACACCGACTGGTCGGCGCTCGACCAACTCATCGGGCGGTTGCAGAAAGATCAAAACCGGACGCGGCGCGTCAGTTTGAAAGTCGTCGTCTTTGATGACGCCGATTTGGCGTACGCGAAAGAGGTGCACTGCCGCTACCCAAGTGTTCCGTTTTATTTGCAGACAGGAAACGCCGATGTGGCCGATTCAGATGTGGATGCACTCCGCACAAAGCTTCTCCATCGGTTGGAATGGCTGGTGGAGCAAGCCGCCGATTCGGAGGAGCTGGCCGACGTCCACATCTTGCCGCAGCTGCACACGCTTCTTTGGGGAAACAAGCGTGGCGTGTAAAGCGGGGGTGCGGCCGCTCACGTTGCATGAATCAAAGGGAGGAATGAAGGAATGGCAGGAAGAAAAGAGGAAGAATTGAAAGACTTGACGCTGCTTGGCCATCAAGGGACAACGTATTCGTTTACGTACAATCCCCATCTTCTTGAAGTGTTTGACAACAAACATCCTGACCGGGATTATTTCGTGAAGTTCAATTGTCCGGAGTTCACCTCGCTATGTCCGAAAACCGGCCAGCCGGACTTCGCGACGATTTACATCAGCTACATCCCGGACAAAAAATGCGTCGAAAGCAAATCGTTGAAGCTGTATTTGTTCAGCTTCCGCAATCATGGCGACTTTCACGAAGACTGCGTCAACATCATTATGAACGATTTGATTAAAGTCATGGAACCGCGCTATATCGAAGTGTGGGGCAAATTCACCCCGCGCGGCGGCATTTCCATCGATCCGTACTGCAATTGGGGGCGCCCGGGGACAAAATACGAAAAAATGGCGGAATACCGGCTGCTCAACCACGACTTGTATCCAGAAAAAGTCGACAACCGCTAAACTACAAAAAAGAGGTAGTTTTTTCGCCAACACTCCTATATAATGGACAGTGAATGTTTGCCTTGGAGGTTTTGGCGTTGGAGCGAAGAACAGCTCTTTTGCTTGGGGCGAGCGGCTTGGTCGGCGGGGAACTGCTCAAGTTGCTGCTTGAGTCGGATTTGTACCGGCAAGTGACCATTTTTGTCCGCACCCCGCTGCCGATTAAACATGAAAAACTGCAGCAAGTCGTCGCCGATTTTGCGCGGCTTGAATCGTATGAGCGGCATTTTTATGTCGATGATGTGTTTTGCTGCCTCGGAACGACGCGGAAAAAGGCGAAAACGAAGCAGCAGTTCATTCAAGTTGACTATGAATATACGCTGCGCGCGGCGGCGTTGGCGGAAAAGTGCCGCGTGAAAAGCTTTTTGACCGTCTCTTCGGTTGGCGCCAACCCGTGTTCGCCGTTTTTTTACCAGCGCGTCAAAGGAGAGGTGGAAGAGGCGTTGCAGCGGCTTTCCATCCCATCGCTTCATATTTTCCGTCCATCGTTGCTCGTCGGCAAGCGTCGGGAGTTCCGCCTTGGCGAGATGCTCGCCGGGTGGCTGTTATGCCGGCTGCCGTTTTTGTTCGTCGGCAAATGGAAAAAATATAAGCCGGTTGACGCCCATCAGCTTGCTTTGGCGATGTTTTACCGGGCGGCGTCCGCAGCGAACGGCGTCCACATCTATGAATGTGATGAACTCGCCCGCATTTCGTAAACAAAAAAGAGGCTCTTGACGGCCTCTTTTTTCTATTCAATAATCTTATAATTTTTATGGTTGACCACCGTCCGCTCTTGCAAATCAAGCTCGCGGTAGTTTTTCATATATGTCAAATCGACGATGACCGAGTTTTCGTTCACTTTTTCCACGATGCCGCGCAATCCATTTTTAAATTCAATAATGTCCCCGACTTTTGCTTTTTTCACCATTCTATCATTCCCCTTTTTAAACCGAATATAGTCGTCGGCCGCTAAAACGGACGTGATCGGCCGAAAAGGCGGCCGGCCGGTGCGCCCTGGCCGTTGTGCCCGCTCTTTATAAAAAGGAGCAGGCGCTTTTTTACTAGTTTGCCTTATTTTTATGCACAAGTAAAGGGGTTTCTTTCCTAAAATCTGATATTTTAAAAAAAAACAAGGGGCGAAGCCGTCCCCTTGTTTTCGTCTACTTGGCAAACACATGGTTGCCGATGACGACCGTCACCGGACGGGAGCGCAGCCATTTGCTTTTCGCCGTTTTCGGATTGTAGAAATAGAGCGAGCCGTTTCCTAAACCGCGAAAAGCAAGTGCTTCTTCAACGGCGCGATATGATTCACGGTCAGCGGGTTCATTGATCGTTCCGTTTGCGACCGGTGTGAATGCATAATGGCCGCCAGAGCGCTCATAAATAACGGCGCGGATCGTATCCGGAAAATCCGGATGGTCGACGCGGTTGAGCACGACCGTTGCCACGGCTACTTTCCCGGCGTACGGCTCCCCTTTCGCCTCAGCATGGACGAGGCGAGCGAGCAAGTCTTTTTCCGCCGCTGTAATGCCTGCGTTCGGGATGATCAGTTTTTCGCCAGGATACAGCCAATCGTCTTTTCTATTTTTTTGCATCAGCTGTTTGAGCGGCACGCCGTATTGCTTCGCGATTTTCCAAAGCGTGTCGCCGCGCTTGACAGTGTGGATGGTTGCCGCATCGGCATGGCCGGCAAAGAAAAACATCCCGCACAACACCGCCATCACCCATGCTTTTCCTTTTTTCATCCTGATCCCCCCTCTCGTAAACTCGCTACTAGAGTAACAAGGATGGGAAGATGATTCATTATCGAAATGATGGAAAAAGTGCGCGAAGCATTGAAATGACTAGTTTCATAGGAGGAATGGAAATTTCTCCGCAAGCCAAAACATCCGGCTTTCGGGGCGGAAAGCCGGATGTGAAGCCGCAAAGACGGGAACGTTCAGCTGCGCGGAACATCTGTATAGTGATAAATAATGTGGCCGCCGCGCTGGGCGATGCCGCGAAATCGTTTAAAATCGGGCTGTTTGACAAGCACGGCGCGAAAAACAGGGAAGTCCTCTTTTTTCACCAGCAGTTCGGAGATGATTCCGTTGCGCAAATCATGGATTTGCTTGGCCGCCAACGTTTCATCCATCTGATTCCCTCCCAACGTCCATGTGAGGTTGCTGCTGTTATTTATCATAGCGCAACCGGCGTTTAGGATAAATACCTATATTTTGGCCGGGCAAACACCCTTTGCTTGTGCCGACATACAATATGGATGGGTACGCGCCCCGACAACTATGAGCGAGAAAGGGAGAGGACAATGAATCATTGGGACCCTCATATGAATGATCCGTTTCTGAACGCCTCAAACCAAGGCGATAAGGCCGGGCGAATGGACAATAATGCACCGCCCGTGGCGCCGCTGCCGACCGCACCAGCGGCAATGCCGACAGCGTATTATCCGCCGGTGACTCCCTACTGGTGTCCGCCGGCTGTGCCGATGGCTCCTTTGGTCAGTCCGGCCCACCTTGACAGTCCGGACGAATTTGACAGCCCGGACAGCTCTGATATGATGCCCCCGGCGCCGCCGCTGGGCTTGGGAGCAGTGCCGAATGTGGCTCCGACCTTCGCCTGGCCGGTAGGAGGGGAAGAAAATGCACCGCCGCTGCCCGCTGACGGTGCCGTTGCTCCATACGATATGGCAGCTCCGTATGCAGGGGTGGGAGCTCCTGTTGCCGGTATGACGCCCGGCGTCGTTCCTAGTGCGATGCCGACCATGGGTGTCACGCCCGGTGTTGCCCCTAGCATCGCCCCCGGCGCTGTTCCGTATCCTCCGATGTGCTATCCGCCGGCTGCGCCGCTGCCATACGCCCCGGCGGCACCGTACGGTTATCCTGCTGCACCGCTGCCGCCGTATTACGGTGGGGTAGCTCCATATGCGCCCGGCCTTCCGGCGCCGTACGGCCCATATCGGTAAACCGTCAAAAAGACCGCTTCCACGCGGTCTTTTTTTATGTTCCACGGGGGACGGGCCCAGCATAGAGGCTCACCGGCTTGCCAGACGGCCGCTTCCCGTACAGGCGCCAGCATCAACCGCATTGTTCCCAACGCTCCCTTATGGCGGCATATATGTGTTCCCATTGCTGTCAATGGTATAATAAGGAACGTAGTTTTTCCCTCAAGAGAGGGAGGAAAAGACGAGGTTGGAGAAAAGAAAGGAGAAGAGGCAAATGGGCATGGAGCGGAAAACAGTGATTGTCACCGGCGGAGCGAACGGCATCGGCAAGGCGGTCTCCGCGATGTTTGCCAAACAAGGTGCGAATGTGGCCATCGTGGATCGGGATGTCAAAAAAGGGGAGGCGTTTGCCGAACAGTTGCGGGCGGATGGACGACATGCCATATTTGTGGCCGCCGATGTCCGGAAAGTGAGCGACATCGAACGGTTTGTGAACGAAACAGCCAGCCGTTTTGGCCGCATCGATTATCTCATTAATAACGCCGGCGTCTCGCGTTGGAAATCACCGTACGAGTTGACGGTGGATGAATGGGACGATGTGTTGTCGACAAATTTGCGCAGCGCCTTTTTTGCTTCTCGCGAGGCGGCAAAATATATGCGCCGCAACGCCAAAGGAGGGGCGATCGTGAATATTGCTTCTACAAGAGCGTTCATGTCTGAACCAAATTCAGAGGCGTACGCAGCGTCGAAAGGCGGTCTTGTCGCTCTCACCCACGCGTTGGCGGTGTCGTTTTCCGCTGACCGCATCCGCGTCAATTGCATCAGCCCCGGCTGGATCGAGACGGGCGATTACGGACAGCTGCGGGATGTCGACCACGGGCAGCACCCGGCCGGCCGCGTCGGCAAACCGGACGATATTGCCCGCGCCTGCCTGTACTTATGTGAGGAGGAAAACGATTTTATCACTGGGGCGAATTTCGTGATCGACGGCGGGATGACAAGGAAAATGATTTATATTGAGTAGGAAGAGGGCGTTTGCTAAAATTAATGAATATGGAGAACGGCTTTGCAGCAAAGGTGGGAGGCAATGATGAAAATCCGTAAAACGCCGATCATGGACGGGCAAGCCCCGGTCAACGTATATATTTATGAAAACCGGAAAGAGGAATACATCGTTCTAGCCATTCCGGCGCTTGAATGGTCGTTTTCGTTTTCCTATGGGGAAGAGGCCGGATCGGTAACCGAGCGGCTCGAGGCGTCGCTGCAAAAGCGGCTTGACCATGAACGTGCTGCCGCGTTGACCGCTCAGTTGCTTGCATGGGCGCGAGAAATGTAACTGGGCGGCCGCTTGTGACTTTGCATGTTAGGAGCTCGATGGTGAAGTGTTTAACAAGTCAAAGGTAATGGCAAGCTACATTGCATTTAGTCTGTTATGGCTCGTGGTTACCGACGCCTTGATCAATATGCTGCCGGTTGGCCGCGGTTTGTATATGGCGCTTGGCATCGCCAAAGGGGCCGTCTTTATTTTGTTGTCGGTCGTTTTTTTATACCAGCTGCTTACAAAGCGGGAGCAACTCGAGAAGGCGGAAGAAAACGAGCAGCAGTTGCTCACGCTCATTAACTCGATGCCTGATTTTGTTTGTTTTAAAGATAGCGAGGGACGCTGGCTGCGCGTCAATGATTTCGGCCGGCGGCTTTACCATCTCGAGCACATCGACTATGTCGGGAAAACCGATCGTGAACTTGGCGAGCTGGTGCCGTTTTTTAAGGATACCTTCGAACAGTGCATCGAATCGGACCGCGAGGCATGGAAAAGCGGGACATTGACGCGTCGAGAGGAATCGTTCGAGACGTTGGATGGGGAGCGGAAGACATTTGACGTCATTAAAGTGCCGTTGTTTGAAGAAAATGGGGCGCGCAAAGGACTATTGACCATCGGCCGTGATATTACCCAGCAAAAGCGGGCCGAAGAGCTGTTGCTCAAAAAAGAAAAACTGTCGGTGCTCGGAGAGCTGGCCGCCGGCATCGCCCACGAAATCCGCAACCCGCTCACATCGATGAAAGGGTTTATTCAAATGATGCAAGAAACGCGCGAAGTGAATGACGACTATATGCGCATTATGTTGAGCGAGCTTGGCCGCATCAATCAAATCGTCAGCGAGTTGCTCGTACTTGCCAAGCCGCAAAGCCATAATTACCGTCCATTTTTGTTAAGTGAGGCCGTTTCGTATGTCATCAGTTTGATCGGCCATGAGGCGACATTAAACAACGTTTTGATTTCTGTTCACAATAATGCCCCGAAAGCATGTGTGTACGGCGACCAGAACCAAATTGTTCAAGTGCTTTTAAACGTAATGAAAAACGCCATTGAAGCAATGCCTGGCGGCGGGAGTTTATACGTCCGCGTTTCCGAAGCGGGAGGAACGGTTTATTTGGATATTGCCGACACAGGCATTGGCATTTCCAAAGAGCGCCTGCAAAAAATCGGCGAACCGTTTTTTACGTTGAAAGAAAAAGGGATGGGGCTCGGGCTGACAACAAGCATGAAAATTATCCAGGAACATAAAGGGACAATGCAGATCGAGAGCGAAGTCGGAAAAGGGACGATTGTCCATTTGACGCTGCCGTCCAGCTATGCGGCCGACGCCGCAAGCGGCTGACAAAAGAGGCTGCTCCGACCAAACGTGTCCGCGCCCAAGGCGCGGACACGTTCTTGGTTATGAGCGGTTTTTTTTCGCTTGCTTGGCGGTGTCAACGCTGTCTTTGGCCATTTCCGCCTCTGTTTTCGAGACGGTCGGGTTGGCCACTTCTTGGCTTACTTTGTTTTGTCTCCCTTTTTTCGACATGCTTCCCCCTCCCTCTAGAAATGTTGATGTATCAAGGCTTTTCGGCCTCTCAGGGGTGTCCAAAAAATATTTTTCGACAAAATCCCTTACATCCTTTTTCAGTTTTG
>NZ_PIJG01000055.1:0-19533 GCF_002809955.1 Geobacillus sp. Manikaran-105 | reverse complement strand
TCCTATTTTCAGCAAAATATAGTTAAGGCGATTCATCTCCCACTTACTCCGCTTCGCTTCGTTGAAGTGGGAGTCTTCTCGCCTAATTAAGATAAAACGGGCCATCCAGCTGACAAAAAAATAAACAGTGGACGGGCCGTTTGGGCTAATGTTCCCTTGCCGTTTCGGCAAGGCTTTCTTTTTGCCCTTTGCCCGTTATGATATACTAGAAAATACGTACAGAGAAACGGAGGAGAACGAAGTGGCGAAAGGCATCATCCATTATGAGGTTGGGGAACAAGTTGATCTCTTTTTGCTCATCAAATCCGCAACGAAAGGCATCGCCAGCAATGGCAAGCCGTTCTTAACGTTGATTTTGCAAGATAAAAGCGGCGACATTGAAGCGAAACTGTGGGATGTCTCGCCAGATGATGAAGAGCGGTATGTGCCGGAGTGCATCGTCAAAGTGGCGGGAGACATCCATAACTACCGTGGCAAATTGCAGTTGCGCATCCGTTCGATCCGTCCTGCTCATCCGGGCGATGCGGTGCGCATCGATGACTTTTTGGAGACGGCTCCGCTCGGGCGCGAGGAAATGAAGGCGAAAGTGATGGAATACATATTTGCGATGGAAAATCCAAACATCCAGCGCATTACCCGCTATTTGTTGAAAAAATACGAAAAGGCGTTTTTTGAGTACCCAGCGGCGACGAAAAACCATCATGAATTCATCTCCGGACTGGCGTATCATGTCGTGTCGATGCTTGAACTCGCCAAGGCGCTCGTCCATCTCTATCCGTCGCTCAATAAAGACTTGCTTTATGCCGGCGTCATTTTGCATGACCTTGGCAAAGTGATGGAATTATCTGGTCCGGTATCGACGGTGTATACGCTGGAAGGAAATTTGCTCGGACACATTTCGATCATGGTGAGCGAGATCAGCAAGGCGGCGGAACAGCTCGGCATTCAAGGTGAGGAAGTCGTCATTTTGCAGCATCTCGTGTTGTCGCATCACGGCAAGGCGGAATGGGGCAGTCCGAAGCCGCCGCTTGTCAAAGAAGCCGAGGTGCTTCATTACATTGACAATTTGGATGCGAAAATTACGATGATCGACCGTGCGCTTGAGAAAGTAAAACCAGGTGAATTCACCGAACGCGTCTTTGCCCTTGACAATCGCTCGTTTTACAAGCCGGTGTTTTTATCTGTTTCAAAGCCGGGGCATGGGGGTAATGACAAATAGCCCTGGCAAAGGAGGGATGAAACCGTGATCGAACCGATCATTGAAATCGTCCCGACATCCCAGCACGAACAGGCGAAAGAAACGTTGAGCGAACTGCGCCGACAGTGGAAGAAAGCGAAGAAGAAAACAAAGAAGAAGCGAAACGAAGCATAAGCGTTGTCCCGAGGAAAGAGGCGGTGTCCCCGCCTCTTTCTTCATGCATACAGCTGGCCGTTCACGCGTATAGTGTAGTAAGACAAGCGTACAAGGAGGGGATGGCGATGTTCAGTTTGCCATGGTGGATTTATTTGGTCGTGGCCGGCATTATTTTCAGCGGCTACATGACTGTAAAAACAGCGGCGCGCGAGCGGGAAATCGACGAGGCGTTTATAGAAAAAGAAGGCGAAATTTATATGGAGCGCATCCGTCAAGAACGGGAGCGGCGGAAGCAAGCGAAGTCCTTGCAATAGCCAAGGGCTTTCTTTTTTTGATTTTTGAAAACGCTTTTTTCAAAAAATTCTCTTTCTTTTTTTTTGAATCGTGTTAGGATAGTAATATCAACGGACTACCAGGAGGCAAAGTGAGGGATGACGATGAAACGAGCATACAACTTCAACGCCGGCCCGTCCGCGCTTCCGCTTCCGGTGCTCGAGCGGGCGCAAAAAGAGCTCCTTAATTTTCAAAACACTGGCATGTCGGTGATGGAATTAAGCCATCGAAGCAAGGAATACGAGGCGGTGCACAATGCGGCAAAAGAGCGGCTCAAGCAGCTTCTTGGCGTGCCGGACGGGTATGACGTTTTATTTTTGCAAGGCGGGGCGAGCTTGCAGTTTTCGATGGTGCCGATGAACCTCCTCACGGAAGGGAAAATCGGCTGTTATGTGCTGACCGGGGCGTGGTCGGAGAAAGCGCTGAAAGAAGCGCAAAAAATCGGCTTGACAACGGTTGTCGCGTCGAGCAAAGAGGCGAACTACACGTATATTCCGCCGCTCGATGATGTGAAATGGCCGAAAAATGCCGCCTATGTCCATATTACGTCCAACAACACGATTTTCGGTACCCAGTGGAAGGAATTTCCGGACACGCCGGTTGACCTGGTCGCGGATATGTCGAGCGACATTTTAAGCCGGCCGTTCGATGTCAGCAAGTTTGCCCTCATTTACGCCGGGGCGCAAAAAAATCTCGGGCCGTCAGGAGTCACGGTTGTCATTCTTCGCAACGATTTGCTGGAGCGCATTCCGGATGGGCTGCCGACGATGCTGGATTACCGGACGCACCAGAAGAGCAATTCGTTGTACAACACGCCGCCGACGTTTGCCATTTACATGCTGTCGCTCGTGCTCGAATGGGTCGAAGAGCAAGGCGGTGTGGCGGCGATGGAAGAGCGCAACCGGCAAAAGGCGGCCGTGCTGTATGAGGCGATTGATGAAAGCGGCGGCTTTTACAAACCGCACGCCGAAAAGGGGAGCCGTTCGCTCATGAACGTCACCTTTACGCTTCCAAATGAGGAGCTGACGAAAACGTTCCTCGCTGAGGCGAAAGAACACGGGTTTGTCGGGCTCGGCGGGCACCGATCGGTCGGCGGCTGCCGGGCGTCGATTTACAATGCGGTGCCGCTTGAGGCGTGCGAAGCGCTCGCATCGTTTATGAACGATTTTCGCCGCCGCTTTGCCTGAAACTTTCTTCTTCACTTTTGTACTGCAAAGTGATATAATAATAGAAAATTCTCGAGCATGAGAATAGATGAGGAGAGATGAGGAGAGATGAGCATGAATGCCAGAACATTAGTATTGATGGCGCTGTTAGTCGGAATCGGAGCCGTGTTGCACGCCGCCATTCCGGGGTTGTTTTTCGGAATGAAGCCGGATATGATGCTGGCGATGATGGTGTTGGCGATTTTGCTGTTTCCAAACGTCAAGGCAGCCGGTCTTGTCGGCGTCGCCACCGGGTTGATTTCCGCCATGACGACGACATTTCCGGGCGGGCAGCTGCCGAATATGATCGACAAAATCATCACGGCCTTCGTCGTCTTTGCCCTGATCTTTGCGGTGAAAAAGTACAGCCAGACAGTGGCCGGGGCGGCGGTGCTGGCGGCTGTCGGCACCGTCATTTCCGGGGCGGTGTTTTTAACCGCGGCGCTCCTTATTGTTGGGTTGCCGGGTGGAACGACCTTTTCTGCGCTGTTTGTCACGATTGTGCTGCCAACCGCGGCGTTAAATGCGGTGGCCATGGCCATTATCTATCCGATTGCGGCGTCCATTTTCCGGCGGATGAACGTCACAGCGCACGTGTAAACGGCAAAAAACCCGATCATGGCTGGTCGGGTTTTTTGCTATCAAACAGGCGGAACGATGCTGGTTTGCAGCTCGTTCCCTGCCTTTCTTTATTTGAAAATTCAAACAAACGCTAAGCGTAGCTGAGAAGCCAGGCGGCAAACAGACAAAGCGATGCTATTCCAATATAGCGCAAAGCTTGCTCTTTGAGCAGCGCCTTTGGCGGGTACGCCCGCGCTTTCCATAAAGAAAAGAAAGTGTTTATAAAAAGACAGAAAAATACGAATCCGATTACGGCAAGCATCCATTGTATATACATCATTGCGTTTTCCTCCTGTATGCGGCAGTCTCCTTAGGTTTATTACTATGAATATGCAAAAAAAATCATAAAAATAAATATTTTTGTCTTTATTCTCTTTTGTTTTATTGATATAATAGGAAATAAAAAATACGGTGAGGGAAAGAGTGGGTGGAACGATGAAGGGGACAGAACAGCATTATTCCGTTAAAGAGGCAATGCTATTTAGCCAACGGATCGCCCAGCTGAGCAAGGCGCTATGGAAATCGATTGAAAAAGACTGGCAGCAATGGATCAAGCCATTCGATTTGAACATTAATGAGCATCATATTTTATGGATTGCTTACCATTTTAAAGGGGCATCGATCTCAGAAATTGCTAAATTTGGTGTGATGCACGTTTCGACAGCTTTTAACTTTTCAAAAAAGCTGGAAGAAAAAGGGTTGCTTTCGTTTTCCAAAAAGCAAGACGACAAGCGCAATACGTACATTGAGTTGACCGAAAAAGGCGAAGAAGTGCTGATGAAGCTGATGGAAACGTACGACCCGACGAAAAATGCGGTCTTTAATGGGGCGTTGCCGCTGCGCGAGCTGTACGGGAAGTTTCCTGAAATTTTAGAAATGATGTGCATCGTCCGCAACATTTATGGAGACGATTTTATGGAGATTTTTGAGCGGGCGTTTGAGAACATTAAGGAAGACTTTGTCGAGCAAGACGGCAAGCTCGTCAGGCGGACGGCGAAAGCGACAGAGCAGGAGAAAGAGCTGGCCAGCCAGGCTAATTGACGGTTTGAATGAGCGTTTTCAGCTCGGTCATCAGCGGCACAAACAGTTGTTGGGCCAACATGGCGTCAACCGTTTGTTCGAGCGGAAGGTTCGGATGGAGCATCCCGGCAAACTGCACGAGCAGAGGGGTGAAAATCGTCAACCCTTCCGCTTTTTGCCGCTCATATTGCTCGGCGAGCTCTTGGCAAAACGATAGGAATGCGTCGACTTCTTCTTTGGTCAAATCAGCGCGGATCACAAGGGAGTAAAACGGTTTTTTCGTTTCATCGACCATTTCCAGCAACAATGACTGGTGAAATTCGAGCTTGGCCACTCGCTTTTCCAACGACTCCATACACCGTGCTCCTTTGGCTGGCATAAAGTGCAACCGTGTTTACGTATATTTTACCGGATTTGTGCGCATTCACCAATAGGGAAAATCGCTTCACCGTATTTTTCGAGAGAAAAAAGATTGATTTCCGGCGGCGGACGAGGTAAAGTTAAAGCCATGGACGGTGTTTGGTGAAGATGAGAAGGAGGGGAAGAGTTTTGGCGCTTTACTTTATCCCTCTGGCAGTGGCGGTTTTATTTTTTGTGAATCAGCTCACCCACTCGCTTTGTGCGCAGCGAGACATCCCGGAGGAGCAGCAGCCGGCGGTTTTCCGGACGATCAACGTACTGATTACGATTTTATTGATTTCTTCTTATTTTGAAGTGTTGTTTACATAACGAGGAGCCGGTGCGGCCGATCGGGAAAGAGGAAGAAAGAGGGTGCTCCCGGTTTCGGGGGACACCCTCTTTTGTTTAGTAGATGACACAGGCGCAGCCGACGATGATCAGCAAAATAAACAGCACAACGATTAACGCAAAGCCTCCGGCATAAGGTGCGCTCATCGTAACACCCCCTTTCGGCGAGAAGAAGCCTGCCGCGGCGCTTCATCTCCATCATATGTATGGCAAGCGTACATGTTATGGGCGGATGACTAACATGGAAAAAGGTTTTTTTTTCGCTGGAAATATGGTATAGTTATTGTCGTGGTTCAAGCGGACAGGCGCTTTTCCCTTGGCGCCGCTTCAGGGCGCGCCCGCGGGGGGGGTCTGGCGCTGAACAAAACCGGACAGTGTAAAATAATGAAAAAGATGCAGGGGTTGTGAAACAGATGAAAAAGTGGATGGCAGCCGCCGTCGTTGTTTCGCTTATGGCGTTATCGGCGTGCAACAACGGCGATTCAGAGGCAGTTGTTGAAACGAAAAACGGCGACATTACAAAAGACGAATTTTACAATGAGATGAAAGAGCGCGTCGGCAAGACGGTGCTTCGCGATTTGATTGATGAAAAAGTATTGAGCAAAAAGTATAAAGTGACCGATGAGGAAATTGACCGTGAAATCGAGCGGATCAAAGAGGCGTACGGCACGCAATACGACTTGGCTGTACAGCAAAACGGAGAAAAAGTGATCCGTGACATGGTCAAGCTTGATTTGCTGCGGACAAAGGCGGCGATCGAAGATATTAAAGTGACCGATAAGGAACTGAAAGAATATTACGATAACTATAAACCGAAAATTCGTGCCAGCCATATTTTGGTAAAAGATGAAAAAACAGCGAAAGAAGTGAAAGCGAAGCTCGAGAAAGGCGAAGACTTTGCGAAGCTGGCGAAAGAGTATTCGCAAGATCCAGGATCGGCATCCAACGGCGGCGATTTAGGCTGGTTTGGACCGGGGAAAATGGTCAAGGAGTTTGAAGAAGCCGCCTATAAGCTGAAAGTCGGCGAAGTGAGCGATCCGGTGAAAACGGATTACGGCTACCATATCATTAAAGTGACGGACAAAGAAAAGAAAAAGTCGTTCAACGAAA
Source organism: Geobacillus sp. Manikaran-105 (assembly GCF_002809955.1). Classification (NCBI taxonomy): domain Bacteria; kingdom Bacillati; phylum Bacillota; class Bacilli; order Caryophanales; family Anoxybacillaceae; genus Geobacillus; species Geobacillus sp. Manikaran-105. Next base: position 13,143 of record NZ_PIJG01000055.1, on the reverse strand, counting down.
TGAAAGACGAAATTGCGTTTGAAGTCAAACGGAACAAGCTTGATCCTGCGACGATGCAGTCAAAAGTGGACAAATTGGTGAAAGATGCCGGTGTTGAGATCAAAGACAAAGATTTGCAAGATGTGATCGAGCAGCAAGGAAAACAGTAAAAAAACGGAAGCAGAACATCCCTGCTTCCGTTTTTTTATTTGTGGGCTTGACCTTTCTGCTGTTCAACAACGGGAGATCAGCCGAGCTGCTCGCGAATGGCGGCCGCGATCGCCTGCAGGTCAGCGGGCGTATAGTCGCTTGCATGCGACTTCCAGACCGCGCCAAACCCATCCCCTTTGCCGTAGCGTGGAATGAGGTGAAGATGGTAATGGAACACCGTCTGCCCGGCCTGTTCGCCGTTGTTGTTCAGCAAGTTGAGCCCGACGGGGGAAAACGCTTTATTCAGCGCGTTGGCGATTACCGGCACGGCGCGAAACAGACGGCCGGCCGCCTCCGACGTGAGGGTGAAAATGTTTTCCGTATGTACTTTCGGGATGACAAGCGTATGCCCTTTCGTTACTTGGCTGATGTCCAAAAAGGCAAGCACATGCTCGTCTTCGTACACTTTCGCCGCCGGCAACTCGCCGTTGACGATTTTGCAAAAAATGCAATCACTCATAGGAACGGTCACCCTTTCCTTTCGTTTTCTTCATTTTACCATAAAAAAACCGGGATGTAATCCCGCATGCGGTTACATCCCGGTTGGTGAAAAGGGGAGAGGATGATTCAAGCAAATGTGCGTTTGATGAACACCCCATTTGCAGCAAAAATTGGTTCGGCGTGAGCGCTTCCTTTGTTCAACGTGACCATCCCCTTTGGACAGGCTCGTTGCTTCCCAGCAACGAATGCGATGGTCGCTTCCTAGGAACGTTTACAACGTTTTGCGGCTCACAACGGTGTCTTTGACGAACACCCCATTTCGGATGGATCGTTCATCAACTTTTTGATTCCTCATCCCCTCTTCGCTATTTATCATGCCCGGCTTGAGTGAGTTTATGCAAAAGAACGGTGTGATCTTTTTTGGTAAGCGAGGCTATAGTTTGGTACAATGGGGACAAAGGCCAGAACGGAAAGGGAGCGGACGATGACGCTTTTAGAAGTGAAGGATCTATCCGGAGGCTACACGGCGCAAAACGTGCTTGAGGATGTGACATTTTCGGTTGAGCGCGGCGAAATGGTGGCCTTGATTGGCTTGAACGGGGCCGGGAAAAGCACGACAATCAAACATATTATCGGTTTGATGGAGCCGCGCCGCGGGACGGTTTCGATCAACGGCTATACGCTCGCGGCCGAGCCGGAGGCGTACCGGAAGCAGTTTGCCTTTATTCCGGAAACGCCGGTGTTGTATGAAGAATTGACGCTTGAGGAACATTTGCGTCTAGCAGCGATGGCGTACGGGTTGAGCGAAGCAGAGTATGAACGCCGCCTTCCGCCGCTGCTTCGCGAGTTTCGATTGGAGCGGCGTCTTTCTTCGTTTCCGGCCCATTTTTCCAAAGGGATGAAACAAAAAGTGATGATCGTTTGCGCCTTTTTGCTTGAACCGCCTCTTTATATGATCGACGAGCCGTTTCTTGGCCTTGATCCGCTTGCGATTCATGCGCTGCTCGAGCGGATGAATGAACAAAAGGCGAAGGGGGCGGGCATTTTGTTATCAACCCATATTTTAGCAACGGCCGAGCGGTATTGCGACTCGTTTGTCATTTTGCACCAAGGGCGCGTGAAAGCGAAAGGAACGCTTGATGACATCCGCCGCCAGTTCGGGCTGCGGGGGGCGTCGCTTGATGAACTGTACGTCGAATTGACAAAGGACGATGCGCCATGATTGACGCCCGCCGTCTTTGGAAGCAGCGTTTCCAATTGGAATGGCGAAAACGGATCCGCTACTTGCGCTATATGTTCAACGACCATTTGCTCGTCGGTTTGATCATTGTGCTTGGCGGCATAGCGGTGATGTACGAGCGCTGGGCGGCGGCGCTTCCTGACTCGTTTCCGTATCCGGCTATTGCGGCGGTCGTGTTCGGCTGGGCGGCGGCGTCAGGCTCGGTGCGCACCTTGTTTCGTGAAGCGGATATGGTGTTTTTGCTGCCGGCCGAGCGCCGGCTGCGTCCATATATTCGCCGGGCGTTTGTTTTCTCTGCAGTGTGGCACTCCTACGGCCTATGTTTGCTTCTTTTGGCGGCCGGACCGCTCCATGTCCGGTTTTCGCCGGTGCCGTGGCCGCTCTTTTTGCTCGGCATCGTCTGTTTAAAACTATGGAATTTATGGGCGAGTTGGAAGGGGAATTACATTGCTGAACCGTCGTTTCATCGTTGGAGCGCGCTTGTCCGCTTGGGCGCATCGGCGCTTGTCGTGTACTTTTGGCTGGCGGCGGCGCCGTGGCCGTTTTTCGGAACGGTCGCCGCGTTGATGGCCGCTCTTTCCGTCTGCTTATGGCGATGGACAGAAGGGAAAACATGGAAGTGGGAGCGGCTCATCGCCGAAGAGCAGCGCGCAGCCCGATTGTTTTACCGGGTGGCCAACTTGTTCACGGACGTTCCGGAATGGCGGGAGACGGCGAAGCGGCGGCGTTGGCTCGACCCGTTGCTGGCCTTTATTCCGTACGGGACGCGGCACGTCTTTTTCCATTTGTATGCACGCACGTTTTTGCGCGCCGGCGGGTACGCAGGGCTGTATGTGCGGCTAACCGCCATCGGATGCGTCGTGCTCGCGGCGGCCGACCATGAATACATGCGGGCGGCCACGGTGCTTTTGGTGTTGTATGCGACCGCTGTTCAATTGGCGGCGCTTCCTCATCGCCACCGTTATTCGCTATGGACGCGGCTGTACCCGCTGCCGCGGACGGAATCGCCCGCCGCTGCCATGCGGCTGTTCGCCATCTTGCTCATCGCGCAAAATACGTTGTTTCACCTTGTATTGGCTGCTGTCTCCCCCCGTTTTCTTTGGCTTGCCACTTGGGTGGGCGGAAACGCGTGGGGGATCTGGGCGGCCGGGCGCTATGGACGCCCGCGCCGGAGGGCCAACGCCGGCTATTAGCGCTTTTCGAGCCAAGGCCGGCGTCTTTCTTTTTTGAAAGGGGCGACGGAAAGCCCTTAACGTGCTGTTTCTGCTTGATGCTCTCCCAGCGCAGCGCTTCTTTTTTGTTTCACACCTTCTTTCCCGCTTCATATGCTGTAGTACACCAGCCCAGGCGCATGTCCGGCGGGCCGGGCTGGAAGTTGGGGAGAAAGGGGATTGTGTATGGGTGTAGAGCTTGTGGCGCTGCACTGGATTTACTTGCTGTTCATCGTGCTCATTATTGGGTTTATGGTCGCCCGCAAGGATACATCGCTCATTTGCATTGCCGGCATCTTTTTATTGGCGGCGGTCGCTACCCATTCGTTGAGCGCGGCGGTCAGCGGAGTGTTTAACAGCTTTATTTACGCGATTACGGAGCTATTGCCGACGATTTTAGTCATCTCTATTATTGTGGCGATGAGCAAAGTGTTGTCGGCGACCGGCATCAATGATGTCATGGTATCGCCGTTTGTCCGCTTGATCCGCACGCCGGCTTGGGCGTATTGGACGATCGGGATTTTGATGATGGTCATCTCCTGGTTTTTCTGGCCGTCTCCAGCCGTTGCCTTAATGGGGGCGGTGCTGTTGCCGGCAGCGGTCCGGGTGGGCTTGCCGGCGTTAGGAGCGGCGATGGCGATGAACTTGTTTGGGCATGGCATCGCGCTTTCCGGCGATTTCATCATTCAAGGGGCGCCGAAACTGACCGCCGATGCAGCCGGCCTGCCGGTTGGCGACGTCATCGCCGCTAGTGTGCCGCTCGTGTTTGTCATGGGGGCGGTCACGACCGTCACCGCGTTTTATTTGCTGCGCCGCGACATGAAGCAAGGACGTTTGGTGGGCGGCGATGCAGAAATCGCTGCTGCCACGGATTCGGCGCTCGAAAAAACGGAAGGACTGCTCGCCGAGACGGCGAAAAAATGGCTGGCGCTGTTGATTCCGGTGTTGTTTGCCCTTGACGTCATCGCGATGTTTTATTTGCGCTTGCAAGGCGGCGAGGCGACAGCCTTAGTCGGCGGAACCGCGATTTTTATTTTGATCCTCATTTCCGTTTTAGCCCACCGGCAAGAGAGCTTTGCTGAAGTGACCAATTACTTTATTGAAGGATTTCAGTTCGGATTTAAAGTGTTCGGTCCTGTCATTCCGATTGCCGCCTTTTTCTATCTTGGCGATGCCGGATTTGTAAAAATTATCGGCGACTACTTGCCGCAGGCGTCACAGGGCATTGTCAACGATTTAGGGGTCGCCTTGGCTCATGCAGTGCCGCTGAACAACGAAATCGGGGCAGTGACGCTCACGATTGTCGGGGCGATTACCGGTCTTGACGGCTCCGGGTTTTCCGGCATCTCGCTCGCTGGTTCGGTCGCCCATTTGTTTGCGGTCGCCATTGGCGGCGGGGCGGCCACGTTAACGGCGCTCGGCCAGATCGCTGCCATTTGGGTCGGCGGCGGCACGCTTGTTCCGTGGGCGCTCATCCCGGCAGCGGCCATTTGCGGCGTCGATCCGTTTGAGTTGGCGCGGCGCAACTTGATTCCGGTAGCGGTCGGTCTGGCGGTCACAACCGTTGTCGCCATGTTTCTGATCTGACGAAAAAAGCTGTCCTGTGCGGCCAGGGCAGCTTTTTTGGTATAATGGTCATGGGCTGAAAATCGGTCGATTTTTTGACAGTTTGTTTCCTTCTCTATACATTGAGCGGGGAAACCTGTATAGTGAAAAACAGATAAGCAAAAAAATCGGAAACGGACAGCTCGATTGGGGAAAAGAAAGGCGGATGGAGATGACAAGACGGATCAACGATACATTTTTGCGCGCCTGCCGCGGCGAGAAAACGGATTATGTGCCGGTCTGGTACATGCGGCAAGCCGGCCGGTCGCAGCCGGAGTACCGGGCGCTGAAAGAAAAATACTCGCTGTTTGAGATTACGCATGAACCGGAGCTGTGCGCCTATGTCACGAGGCTTCCGGTCGAACAATACGGCGTTGATGCCGCGATTTTATATAAAGACATTATGACGCCGCTGCCGGCCATTGGCGTGAACGTCGAGATTCAGGGCGGCATCGGGCCGGTGATCGCCAATCCGATTCGCTCGCTTCAAGACGTCGAGCGGCTTGGGGAGATTGATCCAGAACATGATGTGCCGTATGTGTTTGAAACGATTCGGCTCCTTGTCAACGAACAGCTGGATGTGCCGCTCATCGGGTTTGCTGGTGCGCCGTTTACGTTGGCGAGCTACATGATTGAAGGCGGACCATCAAAAAATTACCATAAAACAAAAGCGTTTATGTATGCGGAACCGAAGGCATGGTTTGCCTTAATGGACAAGCTCGCCGAGATGACGATCCGCTACGTGCGGTCGCAAATTCAGGCCGGGGCGAGCGCGGTGCAGATTTTTGACTCTTGGGTCGGGGCGGTGAATGCGGACGATTACCGGGTGTTTATTAAGCCGGCGATGGCGCGCATTTTTGCCGCTTTGCGCGAGGAAGGCGTGCCGCTCATTATGTTTGGCGTCGGGGCGGGCCATTTGGCGCGCGAGTGGAACGATTTGCCGCTTGACGTCATCGGCCTTGATTGGCGGCTGTCAATTCGGGAGGCGCGCCGCCAAGGCATTGTGAAAGCCATCCAAGGCAACTTGGATCCGGCGGTGTTGCTCGCTCCATGGAATGTGATCGAAGAGCGGGTGAAACGCATTTTGGACGAGGGGATGGAGCAGCCGGGCTATATTTTTAACCTGGGACATGGCATTTTCCCTGATGTGCAGCCAGCGACTTTGAAGCGGCTGACGGCTTTTATCCATGAGTATACTTCAGCAAAGTAAACGAGGTGCAACACAATGAAGAACATTGTCGGACTGCTTGTGATGGCGTACGGCACGCCGTACAAGGAAGACGATATTGAACGGTATTATACGCATATCCGCCACGGGAGGAAGCCGCCGCAGGAACAAATCGAGGATTTAAAAGCGCGCTATCAAGCCATCGGCGGCCTGTCGCCGCTGGCGAAAATTACGGAAGAGCAGGCGAAACGGCTCGAGGAGCGGCTGAACGAAGTGCAAGATGAAGTCGAGTTTCGCATGTATTTAGGGCTCAAACATATTGAGCCGTTCATTGAGGACGCGGTTGAACGCATGCACGCCGACGGCATAAAAGAGGCGGTTGGCATTGTGCTGGCGCCGCATTATTCCACATTCAGCATCCGCTCGTACAACGAGCGGGCCAAAGCGGCGGCGGAAAAGCTTGGCGGCCCGGTTATTTATACGATTGACCAGTGGTATGACGAGCCGAAGTTTTTGCAATATTGGTCCGAACGAGTGAGAGCCATTTTTGATGCCATGCCGGAACAAGAGCGGGAACGGGCGGTGTTGATCGTCTCGGCCCATAGTTTGCCGGAAAAAATTATTCAAGCCGGTGACCCGTATCCAACGCAGCTCGAAGATACAGCGAAACGAATTGCTGATCAAGCCGGCGTCGCCCACTATGCCGTCGGCTGGCAAAGCGCCGGCAGCACGCCGGAGCCATGGCTTGGCCCGGACGTGCAAGATTTGACGCGCCAGCTCCATGAAGAGCACGGCTATACGTCGTTCGTTTATGCGCCGGTCGGTTTTGTCGCCGACCATTTGGAAGTGTTGTATGACAACGATATTGAATGCAAGCAAGTAACCGAAGAAATTGGCGCCCGCTATTACCGGCCGGAGATGCCGAATACCGATCCGCTGTTTATTGATGCATTGGCGACGGTCGTGTTAAAGCGGCTCGCAAAAGAAGGCGGTAAGCATGAGTGAAGGAAAACGGACGGTTGTGATTATCGGCGGCGGCATTACGGGTCTCGCGGCCGCCTACTACTTGCAAAAAGCGGCTAAAGAACAGCATCTGCCAGTGACGTGTAAACTTGTCGAGGCGACGCACCGGCTCGGCGGAAAAGTGCAGACGGTCGTTCGTGACGGTTTTGTCATTGAACGGGGGCCGGACTCGTTTTTGGCGCGGAAAACGAGCGCATTCCGCCTTGTGAAAGAAGTCGGGCTCGAACGGGAAATCGTTCATAATGCGACCGGAAAGTCGTACATTTTGGTCAATGGAAAGCTGCACCCGATTCCAGGCGGAGCGGTGATGGGCATCCCGACGCGCATCGCCCCGTTTGTGGCGACCGGGTTGTTTTCGCCGGCCGGCAAGCTGCGGGCGGCGCTCGACTTCGTGCTGCCGCCGGTGAAAGTCGATGGTGATATGCCGCTTGGCCGCTTTTTTCGCCGCCGTTTAGGCGATGAAGTGGTGGACAATTTGATCGAACCGCTGCTGTCTGGCATTTACGCCGGCGACATCGACGAAATGAGCTTAATGGCAACGTTCCCGCAGTTTTTTCAGCTGGAACAAAAATACGGCAGCCTCGTTCGCGGTGCGAAACGGACGACGCCAAAGGAACAGAAGGAGCGAAAAGGGGCATTTCAGACGTTAAAAACCGGCTTGCAGTCGCTCGTCGAAGAGGTGGAAAAGCGGCTTGAGCCAGGCAGCGTCGTCAAAGGGGCGCGCGTCGAGCGGATCGTCCGCGTCGGTTCAGCGTATCAGCTGCGGCTCAGCAATGGTGAAACGTGGGAGGCGGACAGCGTCATTGTTGCGGTGCCGCACCATGTCGTGCCGGATATGTTCGCTGATTATCCGTTTTTCGCCCCGTTTCGGTCCGTGCCGCTGACGTCGGTGGCGACGGTCGCGCTTGCTTTTCCAGAGGAAGCGATCCGTCAAGATATTGACGGCACTGGGTTTGTTGTCTCGCGCCGCAGCGATTACACGCTGACGGCGTGCACGTGGACGCACAAAAAATGGCCGCACACCGCGCCGCCTGGCAAGGCGCTCTTGCGCTGCTACGTCGGGCGCCCGGGCGATGAGGAGATCGTCGATCAACCGGATGACGAGATTGTCCGCGTTGTGTTGGATGATTTAAGTAAAGTGATGAAAATTGACGGCCGGCCGGAGTTTGCCGTCATCTCGCGCTGGAAGCGGGCCATGCCGCAATACACGGTCGGGCACCGCGAGCGGCTGGCGCACATTAAACGGCAGATGGGCGATGCGCTGCCGGGGGTGTTTTTGGCCGGCAGCTCATACGAAGGGCTCGGATTGCCGGATTGCATTGACCAAGGAGAGAAGGCGGTCGGTGATGTGCTTGACTACTTGCGCCAAACGGAACAACACCAGCCGGTCGGGATGTACAGCCGCGCCCATTAGCGGGCCGCCTTGTACCGTTAGGCGGCCCGTGTATTCCGTTGTCCGGCCGCGCTGTTCCCTAGAACAAGGGGTGCCGCCGTTTCGGGAAGCTGGGCGGCGTTTTTAAGGGCTTTACGGGAAAACGGCCGCATAGTATAATGGATACGAATTGACCAAATCGTTCATTTAGTCAAATTAAAGGATGAGGCCAATGGCAAGCGACCGTAAACGGCAAATTATCGAGGCGGCAACCCAATCGTTTGCGGCATTCGGCTACAAAGCGACGACGATGGAACAAATCGCCAAGCTCGCCAATGTCGGCAAGGGAACGATTTATACGTTTTTTAAAAGCAAAGAGGAGCTGCTTGGTGAAATCGTTTCTTCGTTGATCGTCGAAATCCAGTCAGAAGCGGAGCGGGCTATGGACCCGGCGCTGCCGTTTTCCGAAAACGTCCACCGCGCCTTATACCGCATTTTAGAGTTTCGCCAGCGCCATCAGCTGACGGCGAAGCTGCTCCAGGAAGTGCGCAGCATCGGCACCGCAGTGGTGCAGGATGTGCTGGCCAAGCTCGACCGGGCCATGGTGGAGTTCATTCGGAAAAAAATTGATGCAGCGGTGGAAAAAGGGGAAATTCGCCCGTGCAATTCGGAAATTACCGCCTTTTTAATGTTGAAAGTGTACATTGCCTTGATCGTCGATTGGGAAAAAGATCATGAGCCGCTGACAAAAGAACAGATTGCTGAGCTGTTTGCGCTTTACTTTTTGCAAGGATTATCGCAGTAGATGATCCTCTCTTTTTTTGTGTAAAAAAAAACGCCCCGCACACGGGGGCATTAAAGCAAAAAAGGCAGGCTGCATCGGGGAACAGCCTATTGCCGGCGGGGCAGCCGGCATCGTGACGCAAGGGCAGCGTCCGCTCACCTAGTGGCGGTAAGCGGCGCCAAGGCAGTCAGAGCATGTGTTGCCGTAGCACTCGTGCTGCTCGTCGATCGTTTTGCCGCATTGCGAGCACTTTTTCGGTGGCAGGTTTTTGAAAAATTCTAACACTTTCATCAACATTGTGATCCCCTCCGTTGTCTTGGTGATTTTATTGTATTATAACACAGATAAAAATGTCAATAGGTGTTTTAAAACAAAATCAACAAAGATGAAAAAAAGGCAGCCGTCGTGTATGATGAAGACAAAATGGGTGGAAGGAGAGGAAAGGAAATGAAAGTGACAGTCATCGGCTATTGGGGAGGGTTTCCCGCCGCCAATGAAGCGACATCCGCTTATTTGTTTGAGCATGACGGGTTTCGCATGCTTGTCGACTGCGGAAGCGGGGCGCTCGCCAAGCTGCAAAACTACACGGCTGTAGAAAACTTGGATGCGGTTGTCGTCTCCCACTATCACTATGATCATATCGCCGATATCGGCCCGCTCCAATATGCGCGCCTCATTCATAAAAATGTAGGGGCGGATTTGCCGGTGCTGCCGATTTACGGCCACCAAGAAGATGAGGCGGCCTTCGCCCGCCTGACGCATAGCGGCATTACGGAAGGGATTCCTTATGACCCGGCCAAGGTGCTTGCGGTCGGTCCGTTTTCGCTTTCATTTTTGAAAACAGTCCATCCGGTTCCGTGTTATGCGATGCGCATCACTGCCGGCGGCAACACGGTCGTGTACACGGCTGATTCGAGCTACATGCCGGAATTTATACCGTTTGCAAAAGGAGCTGACTTGCTCATTTGCGAGTGCAATTTTTACGCCGGACAAAACGCGGCGCCGGCCGGCCATATGACGAGCGAGGAAGCGGCGGCCATCGCCGAGGGGGCGGGCGTTGGTGAACTATGGTTGACGCACTTGCCGCACATTGGCAGGCACGAACAGCTCGTTGAAGAAGCGGAGCGGACGTTCCGCGGCGTTATTCGCCTCGCCCGCACCGGCTTAGTGTGGGCGCAGTAGCGAAAAGCAGCGAAAAAAAAACGGCGAGGGAAGCGCTTTCGCTTGTCCTTCGCCGTTTTTTTTTTTATAATAAATTATAGTTCGAATTTTTTTACTTGAAAAATGAATGGTCATTCATTCATTTTTAAGGGGGAGATTGGATGAACTTAACGACGCGGTTGGCGCAAATCGCCAAACAACTACCGGACAAAGAAGCGTACGTGTTTATGGGGGAACGATGCACGTATCAACAATTGGACGCCGCGGTGTCGCGGTTTGCCGACGGATTGGCGCAGCTTGGCATTCGCCGGGGGGATCACATCGCCTTATTGCTTGGCAATTCGCCGCAATTTGTCATCGGCCTGTACGGGGCGCTGCGGCTCGGAGCGACCGTCATCCCGATCAATCCGATTTATACGCCGGAAGAAATTGGGTATATTTTGCTTAATGGCGACGTCAAAGCGGTAATCGGGCTCGATTTGCTCGCTCCGTTGTTTGTGGAGGCGAAGAAGCGGCTTCCGCTGCTCGAGCATGCGATCGTTTGTGAAACGCCGGAAGGGAAGGAGAAAGGTGTTTCGCTGTCGGAAGGGATGAAATCGTTTGCAGAAGTGTTGGCGGACGGCAGCCCGGACTTTACCGGACCTGAACTGGGTGATGACGATGTCGCCGTCATTTTGTACACATCGGGGACGACCGGCAAGCCGAAAGGGGCGATGCTCACGCATAAAAACTTGTACAGCAACGCCCAAGATACGGCTGACTATTTAGGAATCGATGAACATGACCGCGTGATTGCCGCGCTGCCGATGTTTCATGTCTTTTGCTTGACCGTGGCGCTCAATGCTCCGCTTATGAACGGGGGAACGGTGCTCATTATGCCGAAATTCAGCCCGGCCGCCATGTTTGCCCTGGCCCGAGAGGAAAAGGCGACGATTTTTGCCGGTGTGCCGACGATGTACAACTTCCTTTATCAGTACGAAGGTGGAAGCGCGGACGATTTGCGGACGCTCCGCCTTTGCATCTCAGGAGGCGCTTCAATGCCGGTCGCTTTGCTTGAAAACTTTGAGAAAAAGTTCAACGTCATCATTTCGGAAGGATATGGGCTTTCGGAGGCGTCCCCTGTCACCTGCTTTAATCCGCTCGATCGGCCGCGCAAGCCCGGTTCGATCGGGACAAGCATTAAAAATGTTGAGAACAAGGTCGTCAATGAATACGGTGAAGAAGTGCCTGTCGGCGAAGTCGGTGAACTTGTTGTGCGCGGCCCGAACGTCATGAAAGGGTACTACAAAATGCCGGAAGAAACGGCGGCCGCCTTGCGCGACGGCTGGCTGCACACCGGCGATTTGGCGCGCATGGACGAGGACGGCTATTTCTATATCGTCGACCGAAAGAAAGAGATGATTATCGTCGGCGGCTACAACGTGTATCCACGCGAAGTCGAAGAAGTGCTGTACAGCCATCCGGATGTCGTTGAAGCCGCGGTGATCGGCGTGCCGGATCCGGATTACGGCGAGGCGGTGCTGGCGTTTGTGGTGAAGAAACAACCGGAGCTGGCCGAAGAGCAGCTGCTCGCCTACTGCCGTGAACGACTGGCGAAATATAAAGTGCCGAGTGAAATCCGCTTCCTCGATGAGTTGCCGAAAAATGCAACAGGAAAAATCTTGCGGCGGGCGTTAAAAGAGCAGCTCGCGTCTTCCCATGCTTGATGGTGCTGAATTTTCAGCACCTTTTCTTTTTTTTGAATAGTATATTGAAAACAAGTAGATAAATTTATATAATTTAACACATAAAAGTTTAAAAGGACTAAACTTCTCTACATAGGGGGATGGGATCATGGGCCAATCGATTCGGCGGTTCGCCGCGGTGTGTGCAGCCGGCTTTTTATTGCTTGGCGGCTGCGGCGGAGCGAAAGAAACGGCAACAAACAGCGAGGGAAGCGGCGGACAAGGCGGGAAGGAAAAAACATACCATATCAGCGTGACGCAAATTGTCGAGCATCCGTCGCTCGATGCGGCGCGCAAGGGATTCCAGCAGGCGTTAAAAGACAAAGGGCTGTCCGTTGAGTATGACGTGCAAATCGCCCAAGGCGACCAAAGCAACAACCAAACGATCGCCAATAATTTTGTTTCGGACGGCGTCGACTTGATTTTCGCCAACTCAACGCCAAGCGCGCAGGCGGCGCTCAATGCGACAAAAGACATTCCAATCGTGTTCACTTCGGTGACCGACCCGGTCGGCGCCCAGCTCGTCCAATCGATGGAAAAGCCGGGCGGCAATGTGACGGGCACGACCGATACGCACCCGGAGGCGATTCCGAAAACGGTGCAGTTTATTGACAAATATATCAAAGGCAACCGTGTCGGCATGGTCTACAACGCCGGCGAACAAAACTCCGTCGCTCAAATCGAGCAGGTGAAAAAGGCGATGCAAGGAACCGATTTGCAAGTCGTTTCGGCGTCGGTATCGACCTCGGCTGAAGTGAAGCAGGCAACGGAATCGCTTGTCGGCAAAGTGGACTGCCTGTATATCATCACTGACAACACGGTGGTGTCCGCGTTGGAATCGGTCATTCAAGTGGCGAACGAGCATGACATTCCGCTGTTTGTCGGCGAGCTTGATTCTGTGAAGCGCGGCGGGTTTGCGGCGTATGGGTTCGACTATTATGACATCGGTTATGAAGCCGGGGAAATGGCGGCGCAAATTTTGCAGGACGGCAAAAAGCCGGCCGATCTGCCGGTTCAGTATCCGCAAAAATTGAAGCTTGTCATCAACAAAAAAGCCGCGCAAGAAATGGGGATTGAGCTCAATCCGGAATGGGATTCGATCGCTGAGTATATTGAATAAACGGCCGGGGGCTGACCCAAAAGTCCGCCAAAAAGCGGACTTTTGGAGTCAGCCCTCTCTGGTTTTTGTATATTTTACCAAACGGAACAAAATTCCGACTCTGTT
>NZ_PIJG01000054.1:28387-28880 GCF_002809955.1 Geobacillus sp. Manikaran-105 | reverse complement strand
AATATGGACATCATCGAAGACGCCTTACTTGAATCCAACATCCTGCATGTCGATGAAACGAGTTTGCGCATCAATGGGAAACTCGCATGGGTGCATGTCGCGTGTACATCGAGATATACATACTTGGCTCCTCACGCTTCTCGTGGAAAAAAAGCGACCGATGATATCGGGATTCTTCCCCGATATGAAGGGACGATGATGCACGATGCGTTCGGTACGTATCCGAAATACACACATGCCACCCATGCCCTTTGTCATGCCCACCATTTGCGTGARTTAAAAGGATTCATCGAACAGGGGCATACGTGGGCGATGCGCATGACCACGTTTCTGTTAGCCGCCAAGCAAGCCGTCGAAGCCCATCACGGTGCACTTTCCGAAGAAGAAGCGAGACGGTGGGAACGAGTGTATGATCGCATCCTAGAAAGAGCACAACACCGATTAGAAACGATGACGCCTCTTCCGAAAAAAGCACTCGCTTTTGTTCGACGCC
>NZ_PIJG01000054.1:0-28318 GCF_002809955.1 Geobacillus sp. Manikaran-105 | reverse complement strand
CTGACGAAACACGAAAAAAACGTGTGGGATTCGTTATGTCTTCTGTTGGCAGGCGAAACGATCGATCGAGTTCTTTCCGCTACCTAGGGCATTTTCTATGATGCCCTATTTGTGCTGGGCTTTTTTATACACTAGCACTGGGGTGAATAGTTACTAGATTTGTGAGGTTCATCACATTTCAAGTTGTTGTCACCATTTCGTCAAAATCATTGTCATTGTTTTGTCAAATTTGATTTTTTATCACTTATATTGTTTCCTTTCCCGGAAACCATATGTATGGGAAAACGTAACAAAGGTGGCCAAAAAAATCCGTTCCCATCAAGGAACGGATATGATTGATATGATTGATTGGGTGAGACACGTCTCTTTTGCAGCATTTCATAGTTTTTCAAACAGCCCCACCCAAGCCCAAGGAGCGGGCTCCGTTCACCACTGGAAGCAAAAGGAGAACATTCCTCTCACCCACTCGCCCGTATCTCCTGCCTCATAAACAACCAATACGCGATCGCAAAGCAGATGAGGGTGGCGGCAATGAGCGCGGTCGCCTGCGGCCAAATGAGCAGCAAACTTTGCGAGAACGGCAAGGGGGCCGCAACAGCGCCGGCCGTTTGCTCCACCGTGACGATCCCTAGCGTTCGGACGTCCGGCGAAAGCAAGGCGGTTGTTGATTCATTGAACAAGTAGCTCGGCGACAATCTCATGAGACCAAGCACCAACTCTTGACGGCCGACCGCCTGCTCGACGGACGTAATGGCGTCAGACTGCAAAAACGATTTCGCAAACACTTCCACGATCATCGAGTAGAAAAGATTGAAAAACAGCCAAACGGCCATCGACGACAACGCGGATGTCGCCGCCTGGCGGAAGACGACGGAAAACAAAATGCCGAGATTCAGCCAAAAGGCGATATACACAAGACATAACAACAAAAAGCAGACCATGCGGGCAAACTCTTCGAAAGTAGGCGGAATCCCCAAGACCAAAATGCCCAACGCCATCACGAGCAGGCCGAGCGAAAGAAACAAAACAGCATTCAACAACAGCGCAGCGACAAACTTGCCGTTGATCACATAATCGCGCGGAATCGGCTGGGCCATGAGCCGGCTTAACGTCCCCCGATTCCGCTCCGAATTGATGGCGTCAAATCCAAGGGCGATGCCGAGCAGCGGCCCGAGAAAGCTGACAAACGTCAGAAACGAAGGCAACGTTCCGTCCGAGACGGTGAATAATTTTAGAAACAAGTAGGCGCCTTTCGCGATTTCCTTGGCCTCTTCCGAGGAATCCAACGCGTCCCGGATTGTCGTCATCGCCGTATACAGCGAGCCGAAGCAAGTAAGCAAGATGAGGGCGATTAAAATGATCATGCGCCAACTCGTCAAATAATCGGCCAGTTCTTTTTTGACAATGGCCGAAAAGGCGCTGTTTGCCCCTCTTGCTCGTTTCTTCTCATCAAGCGCACCCACCTTCAGCCGTTCGCTCCATCTTTTCACATATGAAAAAACATCGTTTGCCCATCGCTCTTCCTTACTGGCCTTCACGTACATCCCTCCCTTCAAAATAGCGGTGATAAATCTCATCAAGTCCAAAATCCCGCCGGCTGAGATGGAACAGCGAAGATCCTGATTCGATGATCGTCTGGCTGATGGCGGCGCTCACATCCGTTTGGCAATACACATCCCATCCATCTTCCGTTTGCTCCACTTTATTGACGCCCGGAATCGCCTCGATTTTGGACCGTAAGGAAGCGTCAAGCGGCGAAGCAACCACATGGATGACATAGGCATCCTGCAAAAACAGCTGTTGCGCCAGGCGTTCGATATTCCCTTCGGCCAACAATCGGCCGCCCACGAACAAGCCGACTCGGTCGCAAATTTTCTGCACATGGTGCAATTGGTGCGAGGACAGCAGGACCGTGATGCCTTCATGGCGGCTCAAATCGCGGATCAGCCGAAGCAGCTCGCGCACTCCCTCAGGGTCGATGCCCAACGTCGGCTCATCCAAAATGATCACTTCCGGGCGCTTCATCAACACATCGGCCAAGCCGAGCCGCTGCCTCATTCCCCGCGAGTATTTCCCCGCTTTTTTATGGGCCGCATCGGTCAAATTCACCTTCTCGAGCAGCTCCCACGCTCGCTTTTCCGCCTCGGCGCGAGGAATGCCGTTTAACGCCGCCGTATACAGCAAGTTCTCCAACCCTGTCATGTGATGGTAAAAGCCGACATCATCCGGCAAGTACCCGACTTTCCGTTTAACGTCAATGGGATTTCGCACTGGATCGATCCCGCATACCCTAACCATGCCGGACGTCGGCTCGGTGAGCCCGAGCATCATCAAAATCGTCGTCGTCTTTCCGGCCCCGTTCGGGCCAAGAAGCCCAAAAATTTCCCCTTTTTGAATGGAAAGCGACAAATGGTCAACCGCCCGATGGTCGCCATACGTTTTGCACAAGTTGTCAAGCTCGATGACAGCGGGTGCTGCCATGCTTACCTCCTCCCGTATGTTTTGATCAAATAGTACAGCCCTCCGGCCACCCCGAGAATGATCAACACCGCCACCACTCCCCAAACGGTCGACGTTTTGACCGAGACGCGGAACGCCGCCTCCGCCGACGTTTCCGCCGTTTGCGCCTGGAAGTTGACAACATAATCCCCAGCGATCGCTTCATCCGACGCTTTCACTTTCGCCTTGACTGTTTTGGAATCGCCCGGGTTCAGCTGGGCGATCGTGCTTTGATCGAATTCCACTTCCCAATCAGGCGGAGCGTCAGCCGTCATATTGATGTTCAAAAGTGGAGCGCTTCCGGTGTTTTTGACAACAAGATCGATCACCCGTTCATGCCCCGCCGTCACATCGGTGCTTAAGTTTCCTGACGGCGTCGTCAGTTTGAGCGCATACGTGCCCGTAATGACCGCTTCTAACGTCAGCTCAGCCGACGTATCGCTCGTTTGCGCTTTGATCGGGATTTTGTACGTGCCCGCTTTCACATTTTCCGGCGGTTTAACCTCTACGGTAATGTCTCTTGATTCATTCGGCTCGAGCTTCACCGACGTAACGGAATTGCCTTCCGATTTGAACGTGACTTGCCAACCTTTTTCCGCCGCCGAACTTAACGCGTAATTTTGCGTCTTGGCAGTTCGATTTTTCAGCGTGACATCATACGTGAAGCTCGAATCCGCGTGCCCCTCGAGGTTCGTTTGTTCCGACGTCAGTTCCGTTTTAAACGATCCTTGTTCCGTCACGCGGACAAGCAGCGGCAATTTCGATGAACCACTGTCCCCTTTCGCGACGAGCCAAAAGCGGTAATCCCCCTTGTCGACATCCAGCGGCACGGTCACTTCCAACGTGACCTCTTCTTCTTTTCCGCCTCGGACGGACAGCTGCTCAATCGTTCTCCCCTCAGCGGTAATCGAAGTCGACCATCCTTTCGGCAGGTGGTCAAACGAGAAGGTGACGTTTTCAATGTTGGAACCGTTGTTGATGACATTGACCGTATAATCGATTGTTTCCCCCGGCGTCACGGAAAGCCCGGTGTATGGCGTGAAGAGAACAACACCGCTTGCCGCCGATGCCGGGCGGATCGGAAGAAGAAGCGAAAAGAGAGTCAAGATCATGGCGAACATCATGATGATCCTGCTTTGCACGACATTCACTCCCTCCTTCTGTTTTCACTTCGTATACGCCAGAAATGGATCAATGGATTTGTTTTGCAGGAGAAAAATTCAGTTGTAGAATAGATGCAGAGCAACCATTCCAAGCATGCGTCGGGAGGTGGGCAAGATGGAAGACCGACGGGAAGACCTCGAACTGCTCGAGAAGATCGCCGAAGGCTCGCGCGCCGCCTTTGACCGTTTTTACGAAAAATACGCTCCGATGGTCTATCATATCGCTCTTCGGATCGTCGGCGACGAGGTGGAGGCGGAAGATGTCAGCCACGATGTGTTTCTCGAAATCTTGCAAAAACCGCATCAATTCGACCCGAAACGGGGAAGCGTTCAAGCCTTTCTTGCCGTGAAAACGAAAAGCCGGTCGCTCGACCGCCTGCGCAAGAAACGGGACCTTTTAGTGAGCCGCCTTGAGGAAGCAGCTTTAACAGAAAAGGGGGCGGAATTTGATTTTCTCCGCCAACTGGAACAACAAGTCATCCTCGATGCGTTAACCCATCTCCCCGAAGAGCAGCGGCAAGCGATCATTCACTTTTACTTTCGCGGGGAAACCCAGCGGGAAATCGCCGCCGCTATGAACAAGCCGCTGGGCTCCGTCAAGTCGCTCATCCGCTACGGCTTGCGCAATTTGCGGAAACAAAAAGAGTTGTTCCACTGGATGGAGGCTGGCCGAGGTGAAGAACAGCATGAAGCATAGCCATATTTCGGAAGCAAAAATCGTGGACTGGCTGTTAGGCATGCTGCCAGAGCAAGAAAAAGAAGACGTGTCCAACCATCTAAAGCAGTGCCTTGAATGCCAACGCTTGCTTGAAGCGTGGAAAAACATCGGGCTTAAGGAGGAAGCCCAATATGAAGCACCTCCCCTTTCTCATAAAGAGCGAATTTGGGCCCAAGCAGAAGCGCAAAAACAAACGAAGCGGATGCGGCGCGGTCTCCGCATGGCAGGCGGGTGGATCGGTGCAGCTTTGGCCGTTTTCCTTTTCACCTTGCGCCTTTCCGCTCCCAGCGACGGACCAGCCGCTTCCCATGACCGATCGGATGAGCCATATCGATACCAGATTGTCGAACAACATACCGACATTCCGATCGAGCGAATCATCCATAATCCCAAAACGAAACAAATTCCGATTGAGCCATCGGCGCTCTTTCAACAGATGGACGGCACGATTTGGCTCAATGACGATACGAAGGAAATGTTGATGGAAATTGAAGGGCTGCCGCCGTTTGCGGCCCGCGATTATCAATTGTGGATCATTTACACCAACAACGAGGTCAAAGGGGAACTGTTGACGATCCGCCACGGAGCGGCGCGCATTTTGATCACCGGCGAGGATGTCAAACAGTTCAAGCAAATTAAAGCGAGCCTCGAACCAAAAGGGGGAAGCGCGGCGCCGACCGGGCCCGAGACCTTTATAGTCGAGTTGAACCACGAATGATCTTTCAATAAAAACAGGGAAGGGCGCCTGCTCCTCCCCCGTATGTTTTGAACACACATCCAACATCCGCCGCATGCGCCCGGGCAACCGTCTCACGAACGCCGTAGCGCCGTCATTTTAAGCGGCTGTTTTTCACCGCCTTCTTACCGTTGGCTTCGCTCTTTTGTCCGCAGCGCCTTTGGAATGTAAACACAATACGGCTCGCTTTCCAAATAGTCTCCCGTCACCGCGTACGCCCGCGAGCGTGAGCCGCCGCACACATATCGGAACTCGCAGACGCCGCATTTTCCTTTATATTTGTCCGGATTGCGCAAGTCTTGGAAAATCGGCGAGTGTCGGTAAATGTCCGCCAGCGGCGTTCCCCGGACGTTCCCGGCTTTGACTGGCAGCAGCCCGCTTGGGTAGACATCGCCGATATGGGAGATAAAAACAAAGCCGTTGCCGTCGTTTACTCCTTTCGGCGCGCGGCCGAGCCCGTCGACTTGTCCGGTCAACCCTTGGTTCAACACATCTTCGTAACGGATGCCGCCTTTTGTCGTTTTTCCTTCGCGCATTTTCGCCTGCAGCACAACGCGGCGGTAATGCTGGCCGGCTGTCGTTTTAATGTCAAACGGAACGCGCTTGCTCGTTTCATACAACCAGCGGAACACCCGCTCATGCTCGATGGGGGAAATCATGTCCTCCTCCTTCCCCCTGCCTGTCGGCACAAGGAAAAAGACGCTCCAAAGGACGCATTTCAGCTTCTCAACCAATTCCGCCATTTCATCAAGCACATGAACGTTGTATCGCGAAATGACGGTGTTGATTTGCACGGGAATGTCGAGCTCATGCAAGTATTGAATCGCACGGATCGTCAAATCAAACGAGCCGCTCACGCCGCGGAAATGGTCGTGAATCTCGGCATTCGGCCCGTCAAGGCTGAACGCCCAGCGCGACAGGCCGACCTCTTTTGCTTTGCGGATCGCCTCTTTCGTCACGTTCGGCGTCGCGCTCGGCGTCATTGACACGCGCAATCCTTTATCGATCGCATATTTCGCTAAATCGTACACATCCGGGCGCATGAGCGGATCGCCGCCCGTAAAGACGAGCATCGGCTGATCCATCTCGTAAATCTCATCGATCAGTTTTTTCCCTTCCTCAAACGTCAACTCGCGCGGATCGCGATGGTATTGCGCTTCGGCGCGGCAATGAAGGCACTTGAGTTGACAAGCTCTCGTCAATTCCCAAATCACAATAAACGGATTTTCATTAAAATCGCGCATTGCGGCCCCCTCCTTGGCCTCCATTGTACCGCAACATTCAGGCGCGTTATGTGATATCGATCACATCCACAGCAAAGCCACAACAGAGGGCGATCGTACCATGGGCGAAGATGACAGCCATCTGAACAGGCGGTATAATATATTGACCCGCCATACGCCCAAAAAGTAAAGCAAGGATGGCTCCTCTGATTGAAAAAAAGTATATGCTGTGTCTCCTTCGGCCACAATTCCCCCTTCACCGGTACTCTCCCTCCGTATTGACATTGCGCCATACGGTTTCATCCGCGGCAAGCTGTTGGGCGTCAACATAGCGGACGCGGGCGCCGTCAATAAGCGAGATCATCCGCCGTTCGCCGGCGTCAAGCAGCTCGGCGATCACGGAACGAAGCCGACGATGGTATAGAGCGACCAATGGCTCTGGGCGGCCGCCATGGAGTGGAACGATGGCGTCAAACGTCGGATCGATATAGGAAGCAAGCCGCTCCGCCACTTCCCGCCGCATGTACGGCATGTCGCACGGCAGGACGAACACCCAGTCGGCTCGGCTCTGTTCCATGACGGTGTAAAGGCCGGCAAGCGGCCCACAGCCGCGGCAGCGCTCCACATCGAGCAGCACCGAGATGTCCGTTTGCCGGCGGAATTCATCGATAAGCGACGGGTGGCTGACGATGTACAATTCATCGGCGACGGATCGCAGCGCCGCGACGGACCAAGTGAAAAACGGAGCTCCTTCGTGCAACGCAAACGCCTTCGGCCGCCCAAACCGGCGCGACTGGCCGCCGGCGAGCACCGCTCCGGCAATCGTTTGTTTCATCATGCTTCCCCTTTCCGGACATCCATCGTTTGTTTTTACCGTACCATACCAACCGGCGAAAAAAAAAGATTTCCGCCTGCAGACGGAAATCCCAATGGAGCGGATGATTTATTTTTTGCCGATGGCCACCCGCCAGACGTCCGGCCCTTCCTCTAAGTACTCCCACGTAAACTGATCCGGACGCTCCATCATGAATTGGTATTGCAGCGGACGCGGGTCATGGTCATTCGTCAGCTCCATCACTTCCCCCGGCTTCAAACTGTCAAACAGCCGAAAAATTGCCGGATGGCGGTCGCGCGGCGGATAGTCCGGGGCGTGGATTTTGGCGGCAAATTGGTTCATAACATTGGCCTCCTTTGTAGTATAATGAATTATATACTTTATCATAACCGCTTGAGCCTTGGGCGGTAGTGACGAGCGTCACAGCCCGAAGGTGAACATGTTCAATCCCCATGAAAGGAGAAATGGCGGTTGGAAGAGCTTGTTGGCTTTTGCGCGCAATGCGGCAAGCCGATCCATTGTCTGCATGGGTTTTTAAACGGCGTCGTCAGCCGAGAAACAGAGACGTTGTACTGCTTTCCATGCTATGACAAGCAAAAGGAAACCGAACACACCACGCCGGACAAATGCCACAAGTGATTGAAAACGTTCACAAATAAAAGGGGGGCTGACCCAAAAATCCACTAACAAGTGGACTTTTGGAGCCAGCTCTTTCTTTTTTAAATCGTACATTGATCATGAACGATTCCGATTAAATCCCTTGTTTCTCCTTATTATTAAAGAAAGGAAGTTCGATTTTCTTAAAAACAATGTCGCTGCCGGGATTAACATGACCGTACGGGCTAAAACGCACTCCTTTTCCTGGACGGATACAAAGCGACAATGACACAAAACGTTATTTTCAAATTTCTACGAATCATTTATAATATGAATGGGGAACGATTGTCCTCATTTGTTCTGCGCTACAATCCCATCCCTTTCCTCAACCACTTACTCTACACGCTCGTTTCCCCCAATCCTTAAAAGAAAGGAGCGATTCATCATCACCCACTTTTCCATGGCTACTATATAAGAAGGGAGGATTTTCCTTGGAAGCGATATTGAACCAAATTTTGGACAAGCTCCAAATGATCGAACATGAAGTAAGCGACGTCAAAACAAACATGGCAACGAAACAGGAGCTCGAAGAAGTGAAGCAAAACTTCACAACAGAGCTTGAGGATATTAAAGCCAACATGGCAACGAAACAAGAACTTGAAGAAGTGAAGCATAGTTTCACAAAAGAGATCGAAGACATCAAAGCCAACATGGCTACCAAGCAAGAACTTGAAGACATCAAAGCCAACATGGCTACCAAACAAGAACTTGAAGACATCAAAGCCAACAAAGCCAACATGGCTACCAARCAAGAACTTGAAGACATCAAAGCCAACATGGCTACCAAACAAGAACTTGAAGACATCAAAGCCAACATGGCTACCAAACAGGAGCTTGAGGACGTAAAGAACAACCTAATGAAAGAATTAGATCATGTCAAAGCCAATATGGTCACGAAGCAAGAGTTTGTTTTCGTCCAACAAGCAGTGCTTGAAACAAATGAAATCGTTAAGAAAATAGAACAAAACATGGAAAAGCACGAACGGATTTTAGATCTTCTTTCTAGGCGTTCGATTGAACAAGAAGCAGCAATTTCCAGCATTCGTCTTATTAAGGCACCATAAGCAAGGAGAGAGCATCCCTCCCTACCTTTCTTAGGTGTGGCCGCCTTTTATAGTAAGGAAGAAACGTCTCCATCGGAATGCGCTTGGCGATTTCGTAAACTACATGAGCCATATGATCCAATGGAATGATATCGCTTGGCAACGTGAGGTGATCCACGGTACACTCTTCAAAAATATGATGATGTGTCATAAAAGAATCGCTCCTTTTTCGGTGATAGTGGTTTATGGTGACTCTTTTGATATTCTGCCAGAAAACGAACGATTCTCTTCTATATTTCGTGTAAAAACGGGCTAATCCCAAAACGCATTCGCGTTTTGGGTCAGCCCGTTTTTGTTATTCTTCCTCCGCCAAATTCGCCACCGACAGCTCTTCCCCTTCGCCGTGAGTTGGTTTGCGCAAATGGAACATCGCTTTGATGGCAAAGACAAGCAAGGCGGCGACGCCGATCAAAAAGATCGTATCCGGAACAAAGCGGACAAGCAGCAAGTTTTGGACGATATCTTGTTGTAAGAACGAAGGTGAACGCGACGCCCAATAGCCGTGTTCAAACGCTTCTTTGATTTGCAGCACCCCAACCGGGAGAAGCGTGATGAGAACCATGCCAGCCAGGCCGATGTTCAGCATCCAGCAAGAGAATTTCAGCCATTTGTCGTTCCATGCTTCCGGTTTGACGATGTTGCGCAGCGAATAAAGGAGCACGGCGATCGCAAACATGCCATACACGCCCATCATCGCTCCGTGGCCGTGAGCCGGCGTTAAGAATTGCCCGTGTTCAAAGTAGCTGACCGCCGGCAAGTTGATCAGAAAGCCGAGCACCCCTGCGCCGACCAAATTCCAAATGGCGGTTGAAATCAAGAACCAGAATGTGGCCTTGTACGGGAAGTTGACCCCGCCGTCGCGCATCATTTTGTACTGCTCATACGCTTCCAAAATAAGGAGCGTGAGCGGAATCACTTCGAGCGCCGAGAACACCGCGCCAAGGGCGATCCATACTTCCGGCGAACCGTTGTAATAATAGTGGTGGCCGATGCCGATCACACCGCTGCCCAATAAAATCGTAAATTGGAAGTAGAGCGCTCTGACCGTCGATTTTTTCGTTACGAGCCGCAATTGAACGAGCAAGAACCCGATGACAACAACGGCGAACACTTCAAAAATGCCTTCCACCCATAAGTGGATGATCCACCAGCGCCAAAAATCCGCCATCGTAAAGTTCGTATCCGGCTCCATAAAGAAGGCGAAAATGTAGAAGAACGGAACGGCAATGGCTGAGTAAAACAGCAAGTGAATGAGCCCACCTTTGTCGCTTTCCCGCCTCAGCCCGCGTTTGACGCCGCGGAAGACGATAAACAACCAAAGGAGCATGCCGACGACTAGAATAATTTGCCAAACGCGGCCAAGTTCGATGTATTCCCAACCTTGGTGGCCAAACAAGAACCAGCTGTTCCCTAAGTAGCCGTTGACGCCGAGCCATTGGCCGATCATGCTGCCGCCGACAAGGACGACAAGCGCCCAGAAGAGCAAATCAACAAGCAACCCTTGCTTTTTCGGCTCTTGCCCGCCGACAAGCGGCGCGATGAAAATCCCCATGCCAAGCCAAGCGGTGGCAATCCAGAAAATCGCCAGCTGCAAATGATACCCTTTGGCGATGTTAAACGGCAATGCGTCATAGATCCATCTGATGCCAAAGAAGCTGTCTGGTTCTGTATAGTAGTGAGCAAGCAATGCCCCGAACATCGCTTGCACGAAAAAGAGCGCCGATACGACGACGAAATATTTGCCCGCTTTCACTTGCGACGGAGTCAGCGGCTGCCGCCGCAAATCGATGACCGGAAACTTTCCTTCTGTATACGCTTCTTGCATGCTTAGTTGATAACGGTGGAAGACGTACAAAATGATCCCGATAAACAAAATCAAAATCGTGACGCTGACGCCGCTCCACCATACCGCGGAAAACGACATCGTATTGCCGGCGTCCTCATAGTACGGCCAGTTGTTCGTATACGTAATCTCGTCGCCAATTCTCAACGTGCTCGACAGCCAAGCCGTCCAGAAGAAAAAGTCGGCAATCTGCCTAATTTGATCACCCTCGGCGACCCAAGCGCGATCCGCTTTTGGCATGTCGCTTTCTTTGATCAATCCTTTTTTCAATCCCCAGCCGTCACCATTGGTGAAAACGTCACGGTAATAGTCGCGCACTTTTTCCAACCCGTATACTTGCGCATCCGTCAGGACGAGAACATCCGTAACCGGGTTGTAGCGGTTTTTTCGCATTTCCTTGATGACTTGTTCGCGGATGATCGTTTTCTCATCGGCGGTTAAATCGGCAAACGGTTTGTGATACCGCTCTTTTGCTTTGTAATCTTGCATGCCTTCCGTATAAATTTTCAACGCTTCCGCCGTATAGTCCGGCCCCATATACGACCCGTGTCCAAGCACGGTTCCGTAATCCATCAGCCCGTATTTTTGGAAGACGGCCTGCCCGCCGATGATCGTTTCTTTCGTCATCAACACTTGGCCGTCTTCACTGCGCACTTCCTTCGGCCTTGGCGCCATTTCTTTAAAAATCCAATACCCGCCGACAAGCAGGACGGTAAAGCTGATCACAATAGTGAAAATGAGAATCGATTTGAGAAAACTGTTGGTCGTTTGCCGCCCCGTCCGCATGTTGGGGTGAACGGATCGATGAACTTCCATATGAGACAACCTCCTTCTCGTTTGTTCGCCCCCATTGTAGCGTGCTGAATCGAGGCCGGTTTGTGAGCCGGGGCAAATGTCCGTTATGATTTATATCACAGCTTTATGGCGTGAGAATGTATACAATGAAGGCAGAAAAGGCCAAACGGCGCAGATGTTCAAAAAGAGAAAAGCATTGATGTTCCGTTGGCAGCTGTCACACGTTTGTCACATTTCCAAAGGAGAGAACGCCATGGCGAACCATTGGATGAAAGACCGCTTAAAAGCTGTTCCGTTGTTTCGTGAACTGTCCGATTACGAGCTCGACTCGCTTGTCGCCATTTCCCATGTGCGTGTCTACAAACCACGGACGTTTGTCTTTATGCAAGGCGACCCGTTAGAACGTGT
This sequence comes from Geobacillus sp. Manikaran-105, assembly GCF_002809955.1. NCBI lineage: Bacteria > Bacillati > Bacillota > Bacilli > Caryophanales > Anoxybacillaceae > Geobacillus > Geobacillus sp. Manikaran-105. Next base: position 16,338 of record NZ_PIJG01000054.1, on the reverse strand, counting down.
CTATTTCATTCATTCCGGCACGGTAAAAATTTATAAAACGGACTTCAGCGGGAAAGAACAAATCGTTTCGATTTTGCAGACGGGAGAAATGTTTCCGCATGCCGGCTTTTTCTTAAAAGGCACCTATCCGGCCCACGCCGAAGTGGTCGAGGAAGCGACATTGATCGCGATCCCGATCCACGATTTCGAACAAGTGCTGATGGCGAGCCCTGAACTTTGCATAAAACTGTTTCGCGTCATGGGCGAAAAAATCGTTGATTTGCAAAACCGGCTCGAAGCGCAAGTGCTCCATAATACGTACGAACAAATCGTTCTTCTCTTATTGCGGTTGACGCGCACGAACGCCGTCAAGCAAGGGAAATGGCATCGGCTCACCGCCCATGTGACGAACCGTGAGCTGGCCAATATGATCGGCACCGCCCGTGAAACGGTGAGCCGCACGTTGAGCCAACTGAAACGGAAAGGGTTGATCAATGTCGACGAACACGGCTTTTATTTGATTGACCGCGAAGGGCTCGAACAAGAAATCTTTTTCTAACTCCTTTTTCCCCATCGTCCGGCACCGGTCGGGATGCGCAATGGAGCTGATGGGGTTTCCTTTCAAACATTTCGGCAAGCCCATCTTTCTGGAACATGCTATTCCGCCCTTTCAAACGAAAACGAAACCTTTTTTCCAAAGTGGAATATGTCATGTTTCGGCCGAAAGATGTGAGCTATATCACAACATTCCACAGTGAAAATGATTATCATGATAGTCAAAAAGGAGGGAAAGCGCATGGGTGTGACGATTGAACTCGATGTACGCGAAGATTTGCGGCAAAAGCGGGAACCGTTTGAAAAAATTATGAACGCCATCAAGCCGCTGCAGCCGGGCGATACGTTCATTTTACACGCCCCGTTCAAGCCGCTGCCGTTGTTTCCGATTATGAAAGCGAAAGGATTTACGTACGAGGCCGAACAAATCGAAAAAAAACATTGGAAAGTAACGTTTGTGAAGCAGGGGGGATGACCGATGATCCTCGATAACCGCGGACTCGAGCCGCCGCAGCCGATGATGCGGACGCTAGCCGCCCTCGCCAAACTCAACCAGGGCGAAACGTTGACGATCATAAACGATCGCCGCCCGATGTTTTTGTACGAGCAGCTTGACGAGCTTGGCTACCGGCACGAGACGGTCGCACGCGAAGACGGCAGTTTTGAAATCCGCATTACGAAAGGATGAGCAACGTGTTTCCTACTCGCACGGGGACGGAAACAAACGTCCGTCTTCCGTTCTCGTTTATCATGTTCGCCGTGTTGGCGTTCGCCGCGTCGCAGCTTATGTTGCTTGGAGCGATTCCCTCACTTAGCAGCGGCGCGTTCCGGCTGCCGTTCGTGTGGGCGGCGGCCCACCTGGCGTTGCTTGGCTTTGCATTGATGACGGCCATGGGGGCGATGTACCAGCTCGTTCCGGTCGCCTTTTTGACGCCGATTTGGAGCGAGCGGCTCGGTTTTTGGCAGTTTGCGATCACCGCTCTCGGCATCGTCGCCTTTGCCGCCAGTTTAGCGTTTACGCCAAACCAAGCGTTTCTCCCTGGCTTGCTTCTGCTGTTCGGCATCGTGCTGTTTGTCTGGCAAATGGCGATGACATTAAAACAACAAAAAAACAAAACGATCATGACACTGTTTGTCGCGACTTCCTTGTTGTTTTTGCTGCTGACGGGCGCCGCCGGAGGGCTGCTTGCCTTTCACTTTTTCGCCGCCACAGGCGCCAACAGTCATGAAACGGTGTTCGGCTTGCATGTGCTGTTCGGGCTGTGCGGCTGGTTCACACTGCTCATCATAGGCTTTTCGTACAAAATGGCGCCGATGTTCTCGCTCGCCCACGGCTTTTCGCTGCGGCCGGCGCGTTACGTCTATGCGCTGTACATCAGCGGGATTGCGGTGGCGTTCGCCAGCTTATTCTTGCGAAGCCACGCATGGCTTATAGCCGGTGCAGCCTTGCTCATGAGCGGATTCATTGTTTTCGCCTGGCATATCCGCGCCATTTTGCAAAAGCGGATGAAAAAAACGCTTGACCGCCCGTTCCGCTTTTCGCTTTCGGCCATCGTCATCGGTCTTGGACTGCACGTTGCCGCCTTTGTCGCCATCGTCGTCGGCAGCGGACGGCTGCTTGGCATCATTGTTTATCTATTCATTGTCGGCTGGATTCTCTTCAGCATCGTCGGCTATTTGTTCAAAATCGTGCCGTTTTTATGGTGGACGCATCGCTACAGCGAAAAAGTCGGCCAACAAAACGTGCCGACGTTAAAACAAATGATGAATGAGCGAGCCGTCACCGTCCAATGCCGCCTATGGCTCATCGCCCTCGCGCTGGCGGCCGTGGCGCTGTTGGCCGTCGCTCAAACGCTGCTGGCTGGATTAAGCGTTGCCTTTGCGGGAACGATTTTAACGGTCTTCCGAAAATAAACGAATGAGGAGGAAAAGAACGATGGATGTCCGCGAACTTGCCATTCAACAGCTGAAAACGGTCCTTGATCCGGAGCTCGGCATTAACGTCGTCGATTTAGGGTTGATTTATGACTTAAAAATCGAAGATGGGCATATCAATGTCCTGATGACGCTCACGACCCCCGGCTGCCCGCTTCACGACTCGATCGCCGGCGGCGTCAAACGGGCGCTTGAGCACATTGACGGCATCCGTGACGTGCGCGTCCAAGTGACATGGAACCCGCCATGGACGCCCGAGCGGATGAGCGAAGAAGCGCTCCGGCAGCTTGGGCATTTTTCCTGAAACGGTCCACTTTTCCATCCCCTTTTCGCCGTTCGCCCGTGTTGGGCGGGCGGTTGTTTCATTGTTCTGCAACTGCTGAACACTCCCCGCCCTTTATTTTTGTATCATAATAGAAAAAACGAGAGCCATCGCTTGGCTATTTAAACTTCTTTGTTGCATCTATCTATTCATCCATTTGCTGACGGAAATGGACGAACCGCCCGCTTAATGATGAATTTCATTTTAATGCAGCATGGCTATCCGCCCGCTATTGTGAAAGCAAACCCGGAACAGCGCCGGAAGTATTACGAAGCGTTGGAAAAAGCGAGCGTCAAAGGTGAGGTCACTCCGTTCATTCAACTGATCGCCGCATGTGTCGAAGAAAGCTTGCGCCATTACTTGTACGCTTTAGGGATGGAGGATTAACAACAGAGCGCAAACAAAACGACACGGAACAACGGGCATTTCCGTGTCGTTTGTTTTTCTCCTCCATGAGACCCGCCTCCGGTTGGCGTTTGATCGGCTATTCAAGCAACACGTTCCACAACCATGCCATCAAAGGAACGATGACAAAAAAGGCGAAGGCGATGTATCCGACATATCGAATCCACCGGGGAAATCCTCGCCAATCGAGGGCTTCCCGCTTCATCGCCCCTCCCGCAGCGATCCGATCCAACTCTTCGGTCGGCGAAAACACCCGGTCGTCCACCCGTTGAACCTCTTCTATCCGTTGCGTTTCATGCCTCTCTTCTTCTCGAGATCCCTTCATGACGCCCCCTCTTCCCTATGATTTTCCTAAACAGAACAAAACATCTAACAACCGCCATCCCAAACATCCAACCGAATCCGCTTTGCTGTTTTCCTCTGCATTATACCGTCTCTCGTTGTCAGAAAGCACCACTATTTTCCACGAAGGAGGACAAATCCCCCAGAGGGGCGGAAAACGGTCCGTTCCCCGTTGCCCGCAGCCCCGTCTCATTCCTTCACCCGCAATAGGCGCATGCTGTTGAACGTCACGAGCAGCGTCGCGCCCATATCGGCGAACACCGCGAGCCAAAGGGTGAGCCAGCCCGGGACGGCGGCCACGAGTGCCAGCACTTTAAGCCCTAAGGCGACGGCGATGTTTTGCCGGATGACGGCAAGCGTTCGGCGACCGAGGCGGACGGTGTACGGCAGCTGGCGCAAATCGTCGGCCATGAGCACAACATCGGCCGTTTCCAAGGCGGTGTCGGTCCCCGCTCCGCCCATCGCCACGCCGATATCGGCCGCAGCCAAGGCGGGGGCGTCATTCACCCCGTCGCCGATCATCGCCGTTACGCCGCAGCGTTGTTTCAAGTCACGGATCGCCGCCAGCTTCTGTTCGGGAAGAAGCCCGGCGCGAATGTCCGATACGCCCGCTTGGCGGCCGATGGCCCGTGCGGTTTGCTCGTGGTCGCCCGTCACCATCACCACTTCCGCCACCCCAAGGCGCCGCAGCGCGGCAACCGTTTCCGGGGCGGACGGCCGCAGTTGATCGGCCGCGGCGACAAGCCCCAACAGCCGATCGGCCGTGCCGACGGCCATCACGGTTTTTCCTTCGTCCCGAAAGGCAGAGATTTGCTTTTCCGCTTCATCGGGCAACTTCCCGATCAAACTGGTGAACAAGGCCGGGCTGCCGATATAGTACGTGTTCCCCGCAATCACCGCCTTCACTCCTTGGCCGGTGAGCGATTGAAACTCCTCGACGGCCACATCAAGAAACGGTGCTCCCTCTTCTTCCGCTTTGCGGACGATGGCAGAAGCCAAAGGGTGCTGCGATCGTTTTTCGATGGCCGCCGCCACCGCCAGCAGTTGCTCACGGCTCCCTTCATACACGACGACATCGGTCACGGCTGGTTTTCCTTTCGTCAACGTCCCCGTTTTATCAAAGGCAACGGCACGCAGCCGACCGATTTGTTCGAGATACACGCCGCCTTTGATGAGCACGCCGCGCCGAGCCGCGTTGCCGATGGCCGTCACAATCGCCACCGGGGTGGAGATGACGAGCGCGCACGGGCAGCCGATGACAAGAACAGCGAGGCCGCGATACACCCAATCAAGCCAGCCACCGCCCATCACAAACGGCGGCACAATGGCGATCAGAAGCGCGGTCACGATAATAAACGGCGTATAATAGCGCGCAAACCGGTCGATGAAGGCTTGTGACGGGGCTCGCTCCGCTTGCGCCTCTTCTACAAGATCAATCATTTTCGCCAATGTCGTTTCATCCGCCCGCTTTGTCACTTCAACTTCGAGGAATCCTTCTCCATTCAGCGTCCCGGCAAACACTGCATCCCCCACTGCTTTTTCCACCGGCAGACTTTCGCCGGTGATCGCCGCTTCATTCACTGTGGAGGCGCCGCTTATGACAATGCCGTCCAAAGCGATTTTTCCACCCGGCTTGACGATCATGACATCCCCGACGCGAACGTCTTCGACCGGAACGGTCACCTCCTCCGCACCGCGCCGAATCGTCGCTGCAGCGGGCGCCATCTCCATCAACGAGGCGATCGACCGCCGTGCTCGATCCATCGAGTAGCTCTCGAGCGCTTCGCTGATGGCAAATAAAATGACAACGACTGCTCCCTCTTGCCATTCGCCGATCGCCGCCGCACCGAGAATAGCGATCGTCATTAATGTTTTCATATCAAACTGCCAGCGGGCCAGATTCCGGAGCCCCGTCCAGAACAGGGAGTAGCCGCCGATCACGATCGCCGCCAAATACATCGCAATCGCCAGCATCCCCTTGTCTGCCGCATCCGCCGCAACGCCAAACAGAAGCAGTGCCACAGAGGCGAAGACATTTCGATTTTCTTTTCGCTTCCAAAACGGCTCCCGCTGAACCGCGCGCTCTCGTTCTTCACGAATTTTCAACTGTTCAAACGCTCCCGCTTGTTCAAGCTCATCAATCGTCGCCTCGCCCCAAACGGTGAGCTTGGCGGCGCCGAAATTCACTTTCGCCTCTTTCACGCCGGGCAAAGATTTCACGTTTTGCTCAAACTTAGCTGCGCAGTTTGTGCACGTTAGTCCTTGCACGCGGTATGTTTTGACCTCAAGCCGATCCAATGTTTGTTCATTCCCCACAGCCGTCCCCCTCTTTCTGATGGGCGAGCGCGACAAGCAGCAGCTCGCGGATATGATCATCATCCAGCGAGTAAAAGGCAAGTTTCCCCTCTTTTCGATATTTCACAATTCCTTGTTTGTACAAGATGCGCAAATGATGCGATGCCGTCGCCACCGTCGCCCCGATCACGTTCGCTAAGTCACAGACGCACAGCTTCTCTTCACCGCAAAGCGCATACACGATCTTCGCCCGATTTTCGTCGGCAAGCGCCTTGAAAAACGGCACGATCGCGGCAATGTTTTCATCACGAAGCCGCCGCTGAACCCGCTCGACCTTCTCTTCGTCATAACAGTAAACGTCGCACACATCATGACGGTGCATTCCTTCTCGCTCCTTGTTAATATTCAAATATTCGTTTGAATATAGAATAGCATATCTCCCCCTTATATTCAAATATTCATTTGAATAAAAAATGTGTTCAAACGAAAAATCCGCCTTTTTTGTTTTTAAAAGGCGGATTCCCTCTTGTGAAGCACGCTTTAGCTGACCACAAACATGTTCGTTTCCTCATTGCCGATTTTGCTTACACATGCTCGCGAAACCAGCGCACCGTCTCCAAAAACGCTTCACGCGTCACTTTATGGCCGGCGTGCGGGTCGGCGATGAATTGCAGCCGGTCTTCGTTTCCTTCATAAAGTGGTTTAATTTGCTTGTAAAACTCATATGTATAAGCATACGGGACGACTTGGTCGGCTTTCCCGTGCCAGATGAACAACGGCCGCCCGGCGAGTGTTTCCGGCTGCTTGGATAAATCGTAGCAGGCGAGCTTTTCTTTTTCGAGCGCCAGCAGCGTCGGCGGCATCGGGATGTCGATCTGACGCCGCTTCGCTTCGTCCATCATCGCGTCAAAAAAGGCGCTGTAGTTCGGGCAGCCCATGAGCGCCACCGCCGCCTTCACCCACGGATAGACGGCGAGCGCGCCAAACGTGACGATGCCGCCCATCGATGTCCCAGCGAGCCCGATCCGTTCGGGATCCGCCAATCCGCGGCTGACAAGGTCGTTTTTCATCTCCTCGATTTCGGTGATCGTGCGTACGACAATGTCCCAAAACGACAGCTGCAATTTCCGCTCGCTCAAACCTTCGTCCCGCTCGCCGTGAAACAGCGCGTCGGGAAGCACAGCGCGATAGCCTGCCTCAGCAAGCAAGTAGCCGAAATGCAAATTATGCTCTTTCGCGCTTGTAAAGCCGTGAATAAAGAAAATCAGCGGCAGCCGTGCGTCCCGCTTTTCCGGCTTGACAACATGAAGCACCGGCACATCAGCCAGCCGTTCTGTTTCAACAATGACCATGGCAGTCCAAACCCCTTCTGTCTTTTTCCATCGCTGTATAGTGTACCATATAGACAGCGATTTTGGAAAAGAGTTACACTATGAAGTGGAAACAATCATAAAGCAAAGGAGTCGAGCATGAAACGATATTTGATCGCGCTGGATTTAGACGGAACGCTGCTGAAAGAGGACAAAACGATTTCACCGTTCACGAAAGACATCATCCACCGCGCCATCGACGCTGGCCATCTCGTCGTCATCGCCACCGGCCGTCCGTACCGGGCAAGCCGTATGTATTATGAGGAACTCGGACTTACAACGCCGATCGTCAACTTCAACGGCGCGTTTGTCCATCACCCCCGCCAGCCGTCGTGGGGCGTGCGCCATTCCCCGCTGCCGCTTTCCGTCGTCAAAGACATTGTCGAGCTAGGGGAAACGTACCAGATCAAAAACATTTTGGCCGAAGTAATGGATGACGTCTATTTTCACGAACATGACGACGTCTTGCTTGACATCGTCCGCCTTGGCAACCCGACCGTGAAAATCGGCGATTTGCGCCGCTCGCTCGGCAAAGATCCGACGAGCGTGCTCGTGTACACAGACGATGATCATATCGAGCGGATTCAATCACATTTAGCGAATGTGTACGCCAACGTCGTGCACCACCGGCGCTGGAGCGAACCGTGGCATGTCATTGAAATCATCCGCCATGGCGTCCATAAGGCCGCGGGCTTAAAACAAGTCGCCGACTACTTCGGCATCCCAAGGGAGCGCGTCATCGCCTTTGGCGACGAGGACAACGATCTCGAAATGATCGACTGGGCTGGACTGGGCGTCGCTATGGGCAACGCCATTGATCCGTTGAAAGCGGTGGCCGACGACGTTGCGGCAAGCAATGAAGAAGACGGCATCGGCCGCTATTTACGAGATGTTCTGCGCTTGTAGATCAACGCCGCGGCCCAAACAGCCCTTTCCTGCCGTTTGACGCCAACAGATGGGCGGCTGTAACGAATTTCCTTACTACTGTTCCCTGACGGCGGTTACACTATACATGACGCAACGCGCGTCTTCAACTTTTTAAAGGGGGAATCGGTCATGGGCAAACGAAACAAATCGAAGCGTTTCGTCCAACAAAGCGTCGATGCGATTGAACGGCATGACAAGCGAATCCCTTATCACTTGACATACGCCGAGGCGGAAGCGCGCAAAGCGGAAAAAGCGGTGGAAACGTCGCTTGGAGGCGCGTAACGATGGGCAATCGTCTATTTCAAGAGGCGCGCAAAGCAGTCGCACAGGCGAAACAAGCCAAAAACGGTGAGATCGACATGAGCGTCGAGCGCGCTGTTGCCATCGCCAAAAACGCCTTGTCATCCGCGTACGCGCATTCCAACACGGCGGAAAAAGCGCAGTTGCGTCAATTTCAAGCCGAGCTGGACGAGCTCACCCACTAAACGGCTGCGGGCTTCCCGCAGCTGTTTCTTTCGCCCGCTCGAGATTTTCCATTGTATTCCGAACGAAAAACCGCTACACTAAAGGAAGATAATGAATCGCTGTTCGCCGGCCAAAATCGCCCATTCATTCGATGCGGCTATACAAAAAAGGGGGACGAACCATGTCCATTCAAATCATCACCGACAGCGGAGCGGATTTGCCGCAGTCGTACATTCGCGAGCACCGTATCGCGTTTTTGCCGCTTGTCGTCCATTGGAACGGCCAAGACTATGAAGACGGCGTGACGATTGAGCCGAAGCAAGTATATGACGCCATGCGCCAAGGGCATACGGTGAAAACGGCACAGCCAAGCCCGCTGGCGATGAAGGAGCTGTTTTTGCCATACGCCAAAGAAAACCGGCCATGCCTTTACATCGCCTTTTCATCGAAATTATCCGGTACATACCAAACAGCGGTGGCCGTGCGCAGCGAGCTGCTTGATGAATATCCGGAATTTCGCCTGACAATCATCGACTCGAAATGCGCCTCTCTTGGCCAAGGGCTCGCCGTCATGAAGGCAGTCGAGCTGGCGAAACAAAGCACACCGTACAACTTGCTTTGTGAAACGATCGAGGCGTATTGCCGCCATATGGAACACATTTTCACCGTTGACAACTTGGATTACTTGGCGCGCGGCGGCCGCATCAGCAAAACCGCCGCGGCCTTTGGGGGCTTGCTCAACATCAAGCCGCTTCTCCACGTCGAGGACGGGGCGCTTATTCCGCTTGAAAAACTGCGCGGGCGGAAAAAAGTGTTGAAACGCATGGTCGAGTTGATGGGTGAACGCGGCGACGATCTGCAAAAGCAAACGATCGGCATCAGCCACGCGGATGATGAAGAAACGGCGCTTGAGCTGAAGCGGATGATCGAAGAAACACACGGCTGCACGCGCTTTTTCCTCTCCGACATCGGCAGCGCCATCGGCGCACACGCCGGACCGGGGACGATTGCCCTCTTTTTTCTGAACAAATATATTGAGATCTGACGCCTTTCCCGCCGGACGAAACACGGGCGCCTGCACAACACAGGCGCCTGTCCTCATTACCGAAGTTGATCAAGAAGGTTGTAGTAGTAGTACGTTTTGGACCGCATCCGGCCATCCGAGAAAATGAGCTTCTGCTCCTCAAACCGATTCAAATAGCGCCGAACCGTTGCTTCCGGCAAACCGGTCAACTCCGCCATCATGTTCGCGGTAAAAATCGGGTGCTGGAACATGACATTGACAACGGTTCGAATATTCTGGCTGTTCACAAGCGCACTTGCCTTTTCCAAATCTTCTTCATACAAATTGTTTACTTTTTGAATCAATCGAACATTTTGTTTCGCTTGTAAATGGACGCATTGCAAGAAAAACTGAATCCATTGCGTCCAGTCGCCTTTGTAGCGGGTATCATTCAAATAGCGGTAATACTTGTGCTTATCCCGTTCAAGCACATCGCTGACAAAAAAGTTCGGGTAATCGATGACACCCTTACTATACAAATAGAGCGGAATCAAAATTCTTCCAATCCGACCGTTTCCGTCAAGAAACGGATGAATCGTTTCGAACTGCGCATGAATTATGGCTACTCTCACTAATTCATCATAATCATCGTTCGGTTCATGAATGTATTTCTCTAAATTTGACATATACTCATTGACAAGATGCGGCTCCGGAGGAATGTAAGTGGCGGTTTCAATCGTGCATCCTTCCGGACCGAGGAAATTTTGCACCCTTCGGAATTCCCCTGGCGACCGATGGGATCCGCGTACATCGTTTGACAACAAAATTCGATGCAACTGCTTAAACAACCGAGTCGAAATGGGGATCTCTTTCAGCGCATCCATCCCTGCCACTAATGCTTCATAATAGTTTAATGCTTCTCGCACATCGCTGTTCGCTTTTCTGCTTTGTGCTTCAGTCTCCATCACTTCATCCAATGTCACTTGTGTCCCTTCAATTTTCGTCGACTGCACCGCCTCCTTCAGCATGATCGGTCTGAGCAGAAATCGCGGATGCAGCTTTGAATGCCGCAGCATCGTTTGATACTCAACCATCGCCTTATTCGCTTCGATCAATTCGCGAAGAAAACGCATTTGATTCACGACATCTTCGCTAAGAGGAAGCTTGAAGGGGACAAACGGTTTTCGTTTCATTTTTCATTCCCCTTTACGAACATTTTAGATAAAAAATGATCGTTAAACACCTATATTTACCCTATTACAAACATTTATCTCTACTTTTGTACTTAATTATACTCTGAAGCGAACCATTTGTGAAGAAAAATTCTCCATTTATCTTTCCACAAACTACCTTCCCCTATTTCCATATAGTTCATTTCCATTTGCCTCATACTAATGATGGACGATCGAAACAAGGGAGGGCTACCGATGCCAAACACGAGCGACAATGACAAAAAAGCGCGCGACAACCAAGCGAAGCGCCATGAGAAAAACATGATGCGCGAAAAAAACCGCGAAGCCGGGAAGTTCGCGTATTCGAAGAAGACGGATCATTTATAAATCACAACAAAAGCTGCCTATCTTTATAATGTAGGCAGCTTCAGCTATTTTGCCTATTTCACACGGTCTATCAGGATCGTTGTCAATTCCGGAAAAATGGCCAGCACAACGATAAACAGCATCATAATGAGAGCGTAAGGCACTACGCCTTTTACGATCTCGGCAATCGTATTCGTTTTGTCCAGTCCTTTCAAAACAAACAAGTTCAGCCCTACCGGCGGTGTAATAAGGGCTAATTCCATATTGACGACCATAACGACCGCAAACCAAATGGGGTCAAACCCTAAAGCTGTGATGATAGGATACAAAATAGGCAGTGTAATCACAAGGATTGATATAGTTTCAAGAAAACAGCCTAAAATAAGCAGCACAATATTCACTAAAACGAAAATGGCCCAAGGAGATACTTGTTGTGAAGTGGCAAATTGCGTAATGGTCTGCGGAATTTGCAATATAGTCATGATGTACCCAAGAAGCATAGCTCCGACAATAATCATTAAAATCATTGCATTCGTTTTGACAGTTGATAAGACAATTGTTTTAATATTAGAAGTCGTGAAGTTTTTATATACGAAAATGGAAATCAAAATACTGGCCATAGCCCCAATGGCAGCAGCTTCCGTAGGGGTAAAGATTCCTGTATAGATTCCTCCTATGACAATGATGGGCAGTATAAGTCCCCATACGGCCTTTTTCGACGCTTCGAATCTCTCTACCCATGTCGCTGGCTTTTCCTTTATGTGGCGCGTCTTCCATGAAGCATAGATCATGAATATTATCGTTAATAATATTCCTGGGATAATTCCAGCAACAAACAGTTTCCCAATCGATTCTCCTGTCACGGAACCATATATAATCATCGGCACGCTTGGAGGAATGAGAATGCCTAATGTTCCCCCGGCAGCCAACAGGCCAAGAACTGTTCTTTTATCATATCCCCGCTTCGTCATTTCCGGAAGCGCGACCGCCCCAACAGTCACAGCAGTGGCAACACTCGAACCGGAAATCGCCGCAAAAATAGCACAGCAGAACAATGTGGCAATTGCTAGTCCTCCAGGAAGATGCCGAAACCATTTACTTGCCATTTCATATAAATCGCGCCCAACGCCGCTCACTACTAAAACTTGGCTCATCAAAACGTACATCGGCAAGGCGGTTAATGTAAAATCATCCAATGATTTGTAAGAAATGATCGGAATTTGTGAAAAAGAAAACGTCCCGCCATTGAACAGATACATGCCGCCAACTGCCAATAAGCCGAGCGCAAACGCGACAGGCAGTCCGATCAATAGCAGTACAGCCATTCCACCAAGGAAAAACGCCGCATTCATAAATGCCCATCCCCCTTTTGCGCTTCTCCGTCTACGATTTGCAATATAAAAGCAATACAAAGAAGTAAACCGCCAATCGGGAGAAACATTTCTGGAAGATACATAGGAATCCTCAATAATGATGATGAAGTTGTCCCTAGTTGATATGTGTTGACAACATGTTCGACACTGTAAATCGTAAAAATAAGACTAAAAATGAATCCACATACATTCGAGGCATACGCCAATATTTTTTGCGCCTTGCTCGGCACAAGATTGATTAGTAAATCAACTGTAATATGGGAATATGTTCTCAACGTATAGGCAGAACCGAGAAAACAGCTCCCAATAATGGCGTATATGCATAATTCCGTAGCCCAAGTAGTCGGACGGTTAAACACCGACCTAGCAATAACGTCAAACGTTGTCATGCCTGTGGTTAATATGATCAATATTCCCGCTATCGCCCCGCCTGCTTGGATCAAACGATCTAAGAAATGATATAACCTCCTCATCCTTGACCTCCTTAACCAATAAGGGAGGGAGCCTTCCCTCCCCGTCTTCCCTACTCACTGGATGTTTTCCACTATATCGAGCAACTCTTTGCCTAAATCCCCAGCTCGCTCGATATACACTTCCCTTGCTGGTTGGGCGGCCTTTTTCCATTTTTGAAGATCCGATTCGGGAACAACGTACACTTCCATCCCTTTTTCTGCTAATTCTTTGGCCGTTCGTTCATCTTCCTCTTTCGCTTTCGCCCTAATCCATTGCTCCGTTTGCTGTGCAGTCTCCGTTAAGAGATGTTTCGTTTTTTCAGGAAGCCGATCCCAAAAGTTTTTATTGACCGCAAGGATGAACTCCAAGTAGGAATAATTGTTTATCGTTAAATACTTAGCGACCTCATCGTAATGCCGTTGAAGCATCGCTGTCGTCCCTGATGTCGCTCCATCAATTGTTTTTCTTTGCAGCGCTGTATAGACTTCCCCTGCTCCCAAAAATACCGGCGATGCCCCATAAGCTTTGATCATTTCCGATGGAATGTCGCCAATGCTGCGTATTTTCAATCCTTTAAAGTCTTCAGGTGACTTAAGCGGTCTGACGTTGTTGGCAAATTGTGCATAGCCATAATCGGCATACATGAGAACTTTTACCCCTTTTTCCTCCATCGCCTTGTTCAACTTTTCTCTCAACTCTCCAGACAGCGCTTTGCCAGCTGTTTCATGGTTAGGAAAAGCGTACGGGACATCAAAAATCCCCATTGCTGGAACTGTAGAAGCCCACAGTGTTGAGGAGTTGACCCCCATCTCCACCCCGCCGGTTAGTATGGCTTGGTTCATCTCTTTATCACTCAACAATTGCCCAGCAGGATATACTTGAATCTTCACCTTGCCTCCTGATTTTTCTGTCACCGTTTTGGCGAAATTTTCGACGCCAATGGAAATATGATGATCTTGCGGAAGATTGTAAGCCATCCTGATGGTGACAGGTTCATATCCATTTTCCTCACCTTTATTCGGTTGTGGTTCCGCTGTGGAAGAACTTTTGCCGCATGCGCTTAACAGAATGGAAGCAGTCAATAAAGCTCCCACAAACAACGCTCGTTTTCTCACTTGCACTTCCCCCTTTTTTCTACTTGTCTTATTCTCCCTAATGGTTGATTGGATGTAAGACTAGCAGCGAAGTCAGCCGCCGCCAGCAATTTTTCAAAATCAATGTCTGTTCTAACCCCCATTCGTTCAAGCATATAAACCAAATCTTCGGTTGCTAAATTGCCCGCCGCTCCTAGGGCGAAAGGACATCCCCCTATGCCGCTGACAGACGTTTCAAATATGTTCACACCCGCTTCCAATGCCGCATAAGCATTGGCCAATCCCAGCCCCCTTGTATCATGGAGATGAATCGCAATAGGAATGGATGGCACCACCTGCATCACTTCAGTGAGCAGTTGTTTGACTTGTTTAGGAGTTGCGATTCCAATCGTATCGGCGATCCCAATCCGATCAACCCCGACTTCCGCCGCGCGTTCCACCAAGGATATAACTTTTGCTGGAGCTACTTCTCCCTCATAAGGACAACCAAAACTTACCGCTATGGAAAAACAGATTTTTATATTCAATGCCTTGCTTTCTTGAACAATCGTTTTGAACTGCTCGAAATTTTCGTCGATGCTCATCCCAATATTTTTGCAATTGAATGTTTCGGTGGCGGCTGTTACCCAGTTCACCTCAGACACGTTTGTTTGTTTCGCCCGCTCGAATCCTTTTTGATTTGGAATCAATGCCACAAACTCAATTTCACCAAACGTTTCACATTGCTTTATGACTTGCTCAGCATCGGCCATTTGCGGAACTTTTCGGGGATGAACAAAAGAGGTGGCTTCAATTTTCTTCACATTGGAGTCAACAAGCATTTCAATCAGCCTTTTCTTTTTCTCAGTGGGAACGATAGCCGGTTCGTTTTGCAATCCGTCCCTAGGACTTACATCAATAATCTGGACGTCCACCAAATTTAAATCACCCCTTCCTTTTTCAATTGTGTGAGTTGGTCATGAGAATAACCGAGCATCCTTACATACACTTCTTCATTGTGCTCTCCCAGCTTCGGTCCGACCCACTTCATTTGCCCTGGAGTGTCAGACAATTTTGGAACAATGCCGGGGAACAGGCACTCCGTCCCGTCCTCTAGTTTTACCGGCAATAACATGCCTCTCTCTTTATACTGAATATCATTCACAATATCTCGAATACTATAAATAGGTCCTGCCGGAACGGATGCTTCATCGAGGGCGTTTAGCACTTCTTCCAACGTGTGCTGTTTCGTCCATGCTTCTATTGCTTGATCAATCAACTCAGCATGTTCTGCTCTTCCTTGGTTGTTAGCGTATTGAGGATGATCAGCAAGGTCACGACGCCCAATTGTTTTCATGAGACGCTGGAATATATTATCGCTGTTTCCCCCGATAACAACATGCTTTCCGTCTTTGCATTCATACGTATTCGATGGCGCCACACCCGGGAGAGTGCTGCCCGTCCTCTCCCTTACAACACCGCTTAACACATACTCTGGCAATGCCCCTTCCAATAGACTGAACACTGATTCGTAAAGGGCGACATCAATCAGCTGACCTTTTCTTTCTTTATCTTCTTGTCTGACACGCAACGCCATTAACGTTCCGATCACGGCATACAACCCTGCAACGAGGTCTCCAATCGCGATTCCCACCCTTACCGGGGGACGGTCTGGATAACCCGTCAAATATCGCAATCCTCCTATCGCCTCAGCCACACTTCCAAATCCGGCCTTATCCCGGTAAGGTCCAGTTTGGCCATACCCGGATATCCTTGTCATAATGATAGACGGGTTTATTTTCTTTAACTCTTCATAACCCAACCCCCATTTTTCGAGCGTTCCCGGTTTAAAGTTTTCCAGCACGACATCAACTTTCGGGATGAGCTCTCTAATGATCTGTTGGCCTTCCGTTTTCCTTAAATTCACTGTAATCGATTTTTTATTTCTGGCTTGTACATACCACCAAATCGAAGAGTGGCCGTACATAATCCGCCAGCTTCTCAGCGGATCTCCCGATACCGGTTCTTCAACTTTAATCACTTCTGCGCCAAATTCAGCCATGATTTTCCCCGCAAACGGCGCCGCTACAAAATTCCCCATTTCCAATACTGTTATGCCTTCTAGAGGCAATGTCTTGGACACCCTTTTTTCACTTCCTCCCTTGGTAAATGCTTATATAATACTTGTAATCGCTTTCAATATGTTTTTCCGTGAAAATCCCCACCACTTGGTGAGTGCGGTATACGCTCCTGATCCGTGAGGGTATACTGAAAATGGCCAAAAAAGGCAATAGGAAAGCAGA
>NZ_PIJG01000053.1:0-19836 GCF_002809955.1 Geobacillus sp. Manikaran-105 | reverse complement strand
GCTTACGATATTAATTCCTGAAAATGGTTCGCTAACTAGTGATTGACAACGCCCGTAGTGAACCGAAAAAATGTTCTCCACAAAGTCTTGACTGACTCAACTGAAAATTTTCTCTTGCTAACGAAGTGAGAATCCATTATAATAAAGGACGTTGTGTTTATCAAGAGCCGCTCCTTGACATGCCATCGCCAAGGTGGTATAGTGTATAAAGTGGAATGATTGCTTGTTTGTAACGAAAGCAGAAGCGCCCGCTTCTCACCTGACCGACGCTAAGAAGGCTGTTGGCAGGTTGTTACGGTTCGCCAACTTTTTGTCCGAACGTCGTGCGCGGGTGCTTTGTGCATCCGCGCTTTTTCGTTGAGAGCGGGCTCTGCCGGCAAACAAGCCAGTTGGAAAAAACCTTGGAGGTGGCTCATTATTAGCAAAGATTTCATTATCAACGAGCAAATTCGTGCCCGGGAAGTGCGCTTGATCGATCAAAACGGCGACCAACTTGGCATCAAGTCGAAGCAGGAAGCGCTCGAAATTGCGGCGAGACGCAACTTGGACCTCGTGCTTGTGGCGCCGAACGCCAAACCGCCTGTTTGCCGCATCATGGATTACGGGAAATTCCGCTTCGAGCAGCAGAAGAAAGAAAAAGAAGCGCGCAAAAAGCAAAAGGTCATCAATGTGAAAGAAGTGCGCCTCAGCCCAACGATCGAGGAGCATGACTTCAACACGAAACTGCGCAACGCGCGCAAGTTTTTGGAAAAAGGCGATAAAGTGAAAGCGACGATCCGCTTCAAAGGACGGGCGATCACCCATAAAGAAATCGGACAGCGCGTCCTTGACCGCTTCTCGGAAGCGTGCGCCGACATCGCGGTCGTCGAAACGGCGCCGAAAATGGACGGGCGCAACATGTTTCTCGTGCTCGCACCGAAAAACGACAACAAGTAAGGAGGAAACTGTGATGCCAAAAATGAAAACTCACCGCGGCTCGGCGAAACGGTTCAAAAAGACGGCGAGCGGCAAATTGAAACGCGGCCATGCGTATACGAGCCACTTGTTTGCCAATAAAACGAAAAAACAAAAGCGTCATCTCCGCAAAGCGACGCTTGTCTCGCCTGGCGATTTCAAACGCATTCGCCAAATGCTCGACAACTTGAAATAACGACCGACTATAGGAGGGAACGATTATGCCACGCGTAAAAGGTGGACCAGTGACGCGCAGACGTCGCAAAAAAGTATTGAAGCTTGCGAAAGGCTATTTCGGCGCGAAACACGCGTTATATAGAGTTGCGAACCAGCAAGTGATGAAATCGCTCATGTATGCGTATCGCGACCGCCGTCAACGGAAGCGCGATTTCCGCAAACTGTGGATCGCCCGCATCAATGCGGCGGCCCGCCAAAACGGCCTGTCGTACAGCCGTTTGATGCACGGCTTGAAATTGGCCGGCGTCGAAGTCAACCGGAAAATGCTCGCCGACTTGGCGGTCAACGACCAAGCGGCGTTTGCCCAACTCGCCGATTTGGCGAAAGCGAACTTGAATAAGTAACCATGACGGCCATCCTGACAAAGGGTGGCCGTTTTTCTTCGGCAACGAAATGGGGGGCTTGAAAGCCGATCAGCGCTGCTGTTTTTCTGTCAAGGAAAGGGATGGATATGGTACAATACGGAATAGCGATCAATCTTCTTGCCTTTTTTATGATGGGGCTCGACAAACAAAAAGCGAAACGCCGCCGCTTTCGCATCGCCGAGCGGACGCTTTGGCTGCTGGCGTTTGCGGGTGGGGCCATCGGTGCGGCAGCTGGAATGTACACGTTTCGCCATAAAACGCGCCATTCGGCTTTTCGCTATGGGCTTCCGCTGCTGGCAGCCGCGGAGGCGTTTTTCTATTGGAACTGGATGTGGTAGAAGGGGGAAAAGAGCATGGATTGGCCTTTGCTTTACGATATGCAGCGCATGTTGGATGAGCGGATTGAAACAGAGCACGGCCTTATGCATGAGGACTTGTTCAATCGGAAAATGCTTGCGTTTCTCGTCGAACTTGGGGAGCTGGCCAATGAGACGCGCTGTTTTAAATTTTGGAGCGTGAAACCGTCGGCGCCGGCGGAACGGGTGCTGGAGGAATATGTCGACGGTTTGCATTTTTTGCTGTCGCTCGGGCTGGATTGCGGGCTGTTTTATGAAAGCCGGGAGCTTCCGGCTGTCGAGCGGCCGCTTGTTGAGCAGTTTTTGGCCGTCTTTCGCGCCGCCGAGCGGTTCGGGGAGACGAGAGCGCGAGGGGAATATGATGCGCTGTTTGCGGAGTATTGGCGGCTTGGCGTGGCGCTCGGTTTTTCTTCCGACGACATCGAGGCGGCGTATCGGCGGAAAAATGAAGTGAACCACAAGCGGCAAAACGAGCGCTACTGATCTTTTTTCGGGTGGCGAATGATTCATTTTGCCAATCGTCAGCCTTTTCAAGTATAATAAAAAAGTGGACAAAACCGGAAAGGGGTGCCAAGATGGCGAAGTTGGACGAAACGTTGACGATGCTGAAAGCGTTGACCGATGCGAAAGGCGTCCCGGGCAATGAGCGGGAAGCGCGCGATGTGATGAAGACATACATAGCCCCGTATGCGGATGAAGTCACAACCGACGGCCTCGGCAGCTTGATCGCGAAAAAAGAAGGGAAATCAGGCGGGCCGAAAGTGATGATCGCCGGTCATTTGGATGAAGTCGGCTTTATGGTGACGCAAATCGACGACAAAGGATTCATCCGCTTCCAAACGCTTGGCGGATGGTGGAGCCAAGTAATGCTCGCCCAGCGCGTGACGATCGTGACGAAAAAAGGCGACATCACCGGCGTCATCGGTTCGAAGCCGCCGCACATTTTGCCGCCGGAGGCGCGCAAAAAACCGGTGGAAATCAAAGATATGTTCATCGACATCGGCGCGACCAGCCGCGAGGAAGCGATGGAGTGGGGCGTCCGCCCGGGCGATATGATCGTGCCGTATTTTGAATTTACGGTATTGAACAATGAAAAAATGCTGCTCGCGAAAGCATGGGACAACCGGATCGGCTGTGCGGTCGCCATCGATGTGCTCAAGCAGCTGAAAGGCGTCGACCATCCAAACACGGTATACGGCGTCGGCACGGTACAGGAAGAAGTCGGCTTGCGCGGCGCGCGCACGGCCGCCCAATTCATTCAGCCGGATATCGCCTTTGCGGTGGATGTCGGCATTGCCGGCGATACACCGGGCGTGTCGGAAAAAGAAGCGATGGGCAAACTCGGCGCCGGCCCGCACATCGTCCTGTACGACGCGACGATGGTGTCGCACCGCGGCTTGCGCGAATTCGTCATCGAAGTGGCGGAAGAGCTGAACATTCCGTACCATTTTGATGCCATGCCGGGCGGCGGTACGGATGCGGGAGCGATTCATTTAACGGGCAGCGGCGTTCCGTCGCTCACGATCGCCATCCCGACGCGCTACATCCACTCGCACGCCGCCATTTTGCATCGCGACGATTATGAAAACACGGTCAAGCTGCTTGTCGAAGTGATCAAACGGCTTGACGCCGACAAAGTGAAACAACTGACGTTTGACGAATAAAAACACCGGCCAATTCGGCCGGTGTTCGTCATTGTTTAACCGCCTGCTCGAGCGTGGTGAGCATCATGTCTTTTTGCTGTTCATTGGCGTGCGTCCAAATGGCTTCAAAGAGGACGCCGAGGCCGGGCAAATATTTTTCCTCGCCACGCTGGATCGCGTCCTCGATTGTATTCTCGAGCTGTTCTTTCGAGTTGTTGGCGACGTTGTGCATAATGGCTTTCCGCAAGTTCAAATCCATTTGTCTCACCTCATTGGCCGTATTGTACACCGTTATCGTTTGCCAATGGCGGCGGATTTATACATGGAGCGGCTCTCGTATATGGTATAATAGAGGAAAAACTAGACCGAAATGAGTGATGGCGACGATGGACGAGAAACCGCTCTATGGATTGGAACGAACGGTATTTCGCCAACTGCTCCATCTATTTTCCCGTTATGCTGATGTCATTGAAAAAGTCATTTTGTTCGGCTCAAGAGCACGAGGCGATTACAAGGAAGGATCGGATATCGATTTGGCGATCCAATTTCGAAAACCGGGAGGCCCGCTGTACCTCCTGCAATCGGACTTGGATGAACTTCCGATCATTTATCCGATCGATGTTGTTGATTACAATCAAATTCACAACGAACAGCTAAAAATGAATATTGACCAAGAAGGAAAGACGATTTTTCAAACGAACGAGCACGGGAAGGTGATGGTCACCATGAGCCGGCTGATGGATCGATTTTACGATTTCGAACGGGCGCTCTCCAAACTCCGGCAAAGTGCCGCAAGAGACGCTCAAACGGATGACCTTGTTGTTGATGCGACCATTCAACGCTTTGAATTCACGTACGAACTAGCATGGAAATGGATGAAACTTTATTTGGAGCATCAGGGATACGCTGAAGTGACGAGTCCGAGGAAAACGATTCGCGAGGCGTTTCGGGAAGGGTTGATTCAAGACGGAGAGACATGGCTTCGCATGCTCGAAGACCGCAGCCGGACGTCCCATACGTATGACGAAGAAACGGCGATGGACATTTACGAACGCATCCGTACACACTATATCCCGCTGTTTGACCGTTTGCTTGACGAAATGAAACGACAGCTTGACTCAGTGACATGAGCGGCCGGCGTGCGGAACGGAACGAGCCTGGCTTTGTGAAGGAACTTGGCTTTGGTCGTGAAAGATGACAACGGCGCACATTTTGTTATAATCAAATGAAGAAACTTGACGCATGAGGTGACGACACAATGGAAAAAGCGACATTCGCCGGCGGCTGCTTTTGGTGCATGGTGACGCCGTTTGAGGAGCTTGACGGCATTTACGGCATCGTCTCCGGCTATACGGGTGGGCATGTCGAAAACCCAACATACGAGCAAGTGAAAACCGGCACGACCGGCCATTACGAAGCGGTGCAAATCACGTTTGACCCGGACGTCTTTCCGTATGAGCGGCTGTTGGAGCTGTATTGGTGTCAAATCGACCCGACCGATGACGGCGGCCAGTTTCACGACCGCGGGCCGCAATACCGGACGGCGATTTTTTACCATAACGAAAAACAGCGCCAGCTCGCCGAGCAGTCAAAGCGGGCGCTCGAGGAAAGCGGGCGCTTCTCGAAGCCGATTGTAACGAAAATTTTGCCGGCGACGACGTTTTACCCGGCGGAAGAGTATCATCAAAACTACCATAAGAAAAATCCGGAGCATTACAAACAAGACCGCGCCGCGTCCGGGCGCGACGAGTTTATCGCCAAACATTGGGGGACGAAACGGTGAAGCGGATCGAATCGCCGAAAAATGCGCGCGTCAAACAATGGAAAAAGCTGCTGACCAAAAAAGGGCGCGATGAGACCGGATTGTTTTTGCTTGAAGGGTTTCATCTTGTCGAAGAGGCCATAAAAAGCAACGCGCCCCTTGTCGAGCTGATCGTTGATGAGCGGACGGCCGTCCCGCCCGGCTGGAACGTCACAGGTGTCCCGGTTACGATCGTGACCGAAGCGGTGATGAAGGCGATCAGCAGCACGGAGACGCCGCAAGGCATCGCCGCGGTGTGCCGAAAGTTGCCAGCCGAGCTTGAAGGCGTGAAGACCGCCTTGCTCATTGACGCCGTGCAAGACCCGGGCAATCTCGGGACGATGATTCGCACCGCCGATGCCGCCGGGATCGATGCTGTCATCCTTGGCGAAGGGTGCGCCGATGTGTACAATCCGAAAGTCGTGCGGGCGACGCAAGGGTCGCTGTTTCATCTTCCGGTTGTCAAAGGCGATTTGGTGCAATGGATCGCGCGTTTCAAGGAGCAGGGCATTCCGGTGTACGGAACGGCCTTGGAGAATGCCGTCGATTACCGCACCGTTCCGCCTTCGTCTTCCTTCGCCTTGCTCGTCGGCAATGAAGGAAGCGGCGTCCGACCCGACCTGCTGCGCCTAACGACAGAGAACGTGTACATCCCGATTTACGGCCGCGCCGAGTCGCTGAACGTCGCCGTCGCGGCCGGAATTTTGCTTTATTCCTTGCAGGCGGTGCGGTAAAATAGAATCGAAAATCAATAGGACAAGGGAGCGGAGACAGATGGATGGCGAACTGCGGGCGTTATTGAACGCTGTGCTCGAGCGTCTTGATGTTCAAGGGGCCTACATCGAACAAATGCGCATGGATATCGTCAAGCTGCAAGGAAGCGTGAAACAACTCGAAGACAAAGTCGATCGCATCCAGAGTGATGTTGAGGCGATGAAAAAAGACATGGACGCGATGAAAAAAGACATGGATGCGATGAAAAAAGACATGCTAGGGGTCAAAAAAGATGTCGCCGCGCTCAAGGAAGGGCAAGTGCGGCAGGAAAAAATTATGGAGCGCCTTGCCATCCGCTCGATTGAACAGGAAGCGGAAATCGATGAGCTGCGCAAAGAAATTTCGGCCTGACCTTGCCTTTGCCTACTCATTTGCGTATAATGAATAGCGACAATTTCCCATACGGACAACAACGATGACGGAGAAAAGTAGCTTGCTGCTCGCCATCCAGGGAGAAAACGCCGGAGACTGGGAGCGTTTTTATGGCCGACGCAAGTGAAGTTCACCTCCCGAGTTGGCACCGGGACCATCCCAAAAGGGGATGTAAAGGTGTTCCGGCTTTCGGCCGTTATCGCAATGAAGCGAACAGCACATTTGTGCTGTTAACAAGGGTGGTACCGCGAGCAACAACTCGTCCCTTACCGGGGGGGCGGGTTTTTTATTTTGGATAGAGGAGGGACTCAAGTGAAAGAACGGCTGTACGAGCTGAAGCAAGAAGCGCT
The DNA here is from genome assembly GCF_002809955.1 of Geobacillus sp. Manikaran-105. Lineage (NCBI taxonomy): Bacteria > Bacillati > Bacillota > Bacilli > Caryophanales > Anoxybacillaceae > Geobacillus > Geobacillus sp. Manikaran-105. The sequence goes on along the minus strand of NZ_PIJG01000053.1, from coordinate 12,984 downwards.
TCGCCGAATCGATGAGGCGAAAGACGTCAAAGCACTGAATGACGTGCGCGTCGCTTACTTGGGCAAAAAAGGGCCGATCACCGAAGTGCTGCGCGGCATGGGGGCATTGCCGCCGGAAGAGCGCCCGAAACTCGGCGCGCTGGCCAATGAAGTGAGAGCGGCGATTCAGCAGGCGCTCGAGGCGAAACAAGCGAAACTGGAACAGGAGGAAGTCGAGCGGAAGCTGGCCGCCGAAGCGATCGATGTGACGCTGCCGGGACGACCTGTGAGTCTTGGCAATCCCCATCCGCTGACGCGCGTCATTGAAGAAATTGAAGATTTGTTTATCGGCATGGGCTATACGGTCGCCGAAGGGCCGGAAGTCGAGACCGACTATTACAACTTTGAGGCGCTCAATTTGCCGAAAGGACATCCGGCCCGCGATATGCAAGATTCGTTTTACATCACGGAGGAGATTTTGCTTCGCACCCACACATCGCCGATGCAGGCGCGGACGATGGAAAAACACCGCGGGCGCGCCCCGGTGAAAATCATTTGTCCGGGCAAAGTGTACCGCCGCGATACGGACGATGCGACGCATTCGCACCAGTTTACGCAAATTGAAGGATTGGTTGTGGACCGGAACATCCGGATGAGCGATTTGAAAGGGACGCTGCGCGAATTTGCCCGCAAGCTGTTCGGGGAAGGGCGCGACATCCGCTTCCGGCCGAGCTTTTTCCCGTTCACCGAGCCGTCGGTCGAAGTCGATGTGTCCTGCTTCCGATGCGAAGGGCGGGGCTGCGGCGTCTGCAAAGGCACCGGTTGGATCGAAATTTTAGGAGCCGGCATGGTTCATCCGAACGTGCTTGAAATGGCCGGCTTTGATTCGAAAACGTACACCGGCTTTGCGTTCGGCATGGGGCCGGAGCGGATCGCGATGCTGAAGTACGGCATTGACGACATCCGTCATTTCTATCAAAACGATCTACGTTTCTTGCGGCAATTTTTGCGTGTGTAACAGAAAAAGGAGGGGTTTTCCATGCTCGTGTCTTACCGTTGGCTGAGCGAGTACGTCGATTTGACGGGGGTCACCGCCGCGGAACTCGCTGATCGCATCACGAAAAGCGGCATTGAAGTCGAGCGGGTTGAGGCGCTCGACCGCGGGATGAACGGCGTCGTCATCGGCCATGTGCTCGAGTGCGAGCCGCACCCGAACGCGGATAAACTGCGGAAATGCCTCGTTGACCTTGGCGAAGGCGAGCCGGTGCAAATCATTTGCGGCGCCCCGAACGTCGCCAAAGGGCAAAAGGTCGCCGTCGCCAAAGTCGGGGCGGTGCTGCCGGGCAATTTCAAAATCAAACGGGCGAAGCTGCGCGGGGAAGAATCGAACGGAATGATTTGTTCGCTCCAAGAGCTCGGCGTCGAAACGAAAGTCGTGCCGAAAGAGTATGCAGACGGCATTTTCGTCTTTCCGAGCGATGCGCCGGTCGGCGCCGATGCACTGGAATGGCTCGGCTTGCACGATGAAGTGCTCGAACTGTCTTTGACGCCCAACCGCGCCGACTGTTTAAGCATGATCGGCGTCGCCTATGAAGTCGCGGCCATTCTCGGACGTGAAGTAAAGCTGCCGAAAGCGGCGGTCAAAGAAACGAACGAAAACGTTCACGACTACATTTCCGTCCGCGTCGAGGCGCCGGAAGACAACCCGCTGTACGCCGGGCGGATCGTGAAAAACGTCCGGATCGGCCCGTCGCCGCTTTGGATGCAAGCGCGCTTGATGGCAGCCGGCATTCGCCCGCACAACAACGTCGTCGACATTACGAACTACATTTTGCTTGAGTACGGCCAACCGCTTCATGCGTTTGACTACGACCGCCTCGGTTCGCAGGAAATTGTCGTCCGCCGCGCAAAGGCAGGCGAAACGATTGTCACGCTCGATGATGTCGAACGGAAGCTGACCGAAGACCACCTTGTCATCACGAACGGCCGCGAGCCGGTCGCCTTAGCCGGGGTGATGGGCGGGGCGAATTCGGAAGTGCGCGATGACACGAAAACCGTGTTTATTGAAGCGGCGTACTTTACAAGCCCGGTCATCCGCCAGGCGGTAAAAGACCACGGGCTGCGCAGCGAAGCGAGCACTCGGTTTGAAAAAGGCATCGATCCGGCGCGGACGAAAGAAGCGCTCGAGCGCGCCGCCGCCCTGATGGCCGAATACGCCGGCGGCGAGGTCGTCGGCGGCGTCGTGGAAGCGAGCGTGTGGCGTGAGGAGCCGGTGGCGGTGACGGTCACGCTCGAACGCATCAACGGTGTCCTCGGCACGGCGATGTCGAAAGAGGAAGTGGCCGTGATTCTTTCGAACTTGCAATTTCCGTTCACAGAAGACAACGGAACGTTTACGATCCACGTCCCGTCGCGTCGGCGCGACATTGCGATTGAAGAAGACATCATCGAGGAAGTGGCGCGCCTGTATGGCTACGACCGTCTGCCGGCGACGCTGCCGGTGGCGGAGGCGAAGCCGGGCGGACTCACGCCGCATCAGGCGAAGCGCCGCCGCGTCCGCCGCTATTTGGAAGGGGCGGGCTTGTTCCAAGCGATCACGTATTCGCTCACGAGCCCGGACAAAGCGGCGCGCTTTGCGCTTGAGACGGCCGAATTGGTCCGCTTGGCGCTGCCGATGAGCGAAGAGCGGAGCGTTTTGCGGCAAAGCTTAATCCCGCATCTGCTTGAAGCGGCGAGCTACAACCGCGCCCGCCAAGTCGAGAACGTCGCCTTGTACGAAATCGGCTCTGTCTACTTGTCCAAAGGAGAAGGCGTCCAACCAGCGGAAAAAGAGCGGCTTGCCGGCGTTCTCACCGGCTTATGGCACGCCCATTTATGGCAAGGAGAGAAAAAGGCCGTTGATTTTTACGTTGCCAAAGGCATTTTGGACGGCTTGTTCGACTTGTTTGGACTCGCCGCCCGCATCGAGTACAAGCCGGCCAAGCGCGCCGATTTGCATCCGGGACGGACGGCGGAGATTGCGCTTGGCGGCAAGGTGATCGGCTTTGTCGGCCAGCTCCATCCGGCCGTGCAAAAAGAGTACGATTTAAAAGAAACGTACGTGTTCGAGCTCGCCTTGACCGATCTGTTGAACGCCGAAAGCGAAGCGATCCGCTACGAGCCGATTCCGCGCTTCCCGTCGGTCGTGCGCGACATCGCCTTGGTCGTTGACGAAATGGTCGAAGCCGGCGCCTTGAAGCAGGCGATCGCCGAAGCCGGGAAACCGCTTGTCAAAGACGTCTCCCTCTTTGACGTCTACCAAGGCGAGCGCCTGCCGGCCGGGAAAAAATCGCTCGCCTTCTCGCTCCGCTTCTATGATCCGGAGCGGACGCTCACGGATGAAGAAGTCACGGCCGTCTATGAGCGGGTATTGGCGGCGGTCGAAGAGCAGTTTGGCGCGGTGTTGCGCGGGTAATGCCGCAGCGGTATGAAGCAGGGAGCACGGGCAGCTCCCTGTTTTTCTATTCTGTCACACCGAAGCGTGCAAAAAGGGGGAGAACGATGCGAACCATTCAGGCCGCGATCATTGCCTTGCTTTTGCTTGCCGGGTTGTATGGATGCGCCGCGGGGCGGCCGGATGGCAGACAACAACCGGTTGAGCTCACCGTCTCAGCGGCTGCCAGTTTGCAAGACGCGCTAGAGGAAGTGAAAACCGTCTTCGAGCGCGAGCATCCGAACATCCGCATTCACTATAACTTTGGGTCATCCGGCGCCTTGCAAAAACAAATCGCGCAAGGGGCGCCGGTCGATTTGTTTTTCTCCGCCGCCGTCCAGCCGTTTGCGGAGCTGAAACAAGAAGGGCTGATGGATTCTGCGCATGAAAAAACGGTGTTAGCCAACGAACTCGTGCTCATTGTGCCAAAACAAGAAGAAGGGGCGATTCAGTCGCTCGATGACATCACTCGCGCGAAACGGGTGGCCATTGGCATCCCTGAGTCGGTGCCGGCCGGCATATACGCGAAACAAACGCTTGAGCAGGCCGGGTTATGGGAAAAAGTCAAGCCGCGCCTCGTTCTGGCCAAAGACGTCCGCCAAGTGTTGACGTATGTCGAAACGGGCAACGTCGACGCCGGCTTTGTGTACCGGACGGACGCGCTTGTCTCCGGCAACGTGAAAATTGCGGCTGTGGTGCCTGATGAGATGCACGAACCGATCGTCTATCCGCTCGGCGTGGTCAAGACGACCAAGCATCTGCAAGAAGCGCGCCAGTTTTATGCTTATTTAACGAGCGAACAAGCGTTGAAGCAGTTTGAACGGCATGGGTTCCGCCGCGCCCGGCAGCACTAAACAGGGGGCTCTTCACAACATCAGGGTATTTATGGTAAAATAAAACTCGTTCAACAACATAGGCGATGGGGTTCGCCATAATCGCCGGCTTCCGGCTGATGACTCCTGCTGCGTTTGCATGCGGCAGGAGTCTGTTTCTTTTTGGAAGGGAGGAACGGTCATTGGTTTATCTCGCCGTTGGCATCGCCGGCATGATCGGCGCGCTTGTCCGTTATGGGCTTGGTTTGCTTGTTCCCGCCGCCCATGGCTTTCCGTTTGCGACGCTTTTCATCAACTGGACAGGCTCGTTTTTGCTCAGCTGGCTCACGGTCACATTCACCCGCCGCCCCACGTGGCCGCCATGGGTGCAAACGGCGGTGACGAGCGGTTTTGTCGGCTCGTATACGACGTTTTCCACCCTTAGCGTCGAGTGTGTCGAATTGCTGGAACAAGGACGATGGGGCATGGCCGCTGGTTATATCGCCGCCAGTTTGTTCGGCGGTCTAACCGCGGCATGGGCGGGCTCCGCTGCCGCCCAGCCAAAGCGAAAGGGGGAAATGGTCCGATGATGGCATCGCTATTGGTGATGATCGGCGGTTTTTTTGGCGCCATCTGCCGTTACGCCGTCAGCCGCTGGGCAGCCCGGCGCTCGCCGCGCTTCCCGCTCGGCACGCTCATTGTGAACTTACTTGGCTCGTTTTTGCTCGGCTGGCTGGCTGGAAGCGGCGCCGCCGATGCTGAAAAATTGCTTGTCGGCACCGGTTTTATGGGCGCGTTCACGACGTTTTCCACGTTCAAATGGGAAAGCGTGCAAATGATGCAGCGAAAACAACAAGGAAAAACGAGGACTTATTTGGTGGTCGCCTGCTCTTATTTGGTCGTTACCTACTCGTTTGGCGTGTTGTTAGCATGGCTTGGCTACCATCTTGGGCGTTGAAAGTTTCCCAAAAAGCGGATCGGTGTGTACAGCGAGGCATGGAGCGGAACATGATGGTAAACTTTGTTCGCCGAACAGAATGGATAAAGCAGCGATGACAGCAAGGCGTTCCAAAATGCCTATCCATCCGGATGTTCGCTTTTCCCAACCGATCCGCTAAACGGGGTGTCGACGGACGACTATGGTGTCAACGAAAACAACATTGATAACATTTATTTCCTCCCTTTTTTTACTAAAAAATAAGCGGTCACCCACGAAGTGATTGGAATAGTTGATGCTACACCAATCCCGGCAAAAAAGATCGCGATCATTTCTGCGCTAAATATTTTTGAATTTACGATTTGATCGATAGAGTAGGATAAATCTTTAAACCAGATAAGCAATGCCAAATAGCTGCCGAAGAAGGCGAAAAACAACGTATTTGTACTCGTTCCTAATAGATCCCTCCCCATACGTAAACCGAAGGCAAACAAATCTTTCCTGCTAATGGATGGATGGTGATGGAATATTTCGCGCATTGGAGACGAAATGGCAATCGCCGTATCTGTAATCGCACCTATTGTACTCATAATAATGACAGATGCCCCGATTTTCACAAAGTCGATTCCAATGTAAAGGGAAAAGGCGGAAATCCCCTCGGCTTCCTCTTCGCCAAATCCTTGAATCATAGCATTTTCAGTCACAATGACAATAAAGAAGAGCAGGATCACCACAGTGGCTATGCTAGAAATGAAGGCAGTGATTGTTTTTGTGCTCACTCCATTGATGTAAAAAAGGCTAATGCAGCTGATCAACGTGGATGCAATCAATGTTAAGATGATCGGATCAGCTTTTGGAATCAGCATAATCAGGATAGTGAGTATGAGCACGCCAAAGTTGAAGAATATGGCCAAGAAAGATCGTGCCCCTTTTTTCCCGCCAACAAGGACCATCAGAATGAATAAAATGGTTCCTAACCAGAACAATGTATTCATGCTCTTGCCCTCTTTCTCTTAATGAAAAAAATAGTCGTATATAACCCTATTGGGATTGTCATTACGATTCCAATCCCCCCAGCTAAAGCTCTAGCCAATTCCAGCGAAAGGTTCATCGAAAGGGTGAACATTAAGGGGGAGGCATTTTTTAAATACAAAATAAGCATAGGGATGGAGCCGCTTATATAGGCAAAAAACAAAATATTTGTCATCGTTCCCATAATATCCTTCCCGATCTCCATTCCCGAAGCTTTCAGTGCTTTGATCGATATGTTGTTATTCTTTTCATACAATCCAAAGATGGAAGAGGACATTGTAATTGCCACATCCATTACAGCTCCTAAAGATCCGATAAATACTCCGGCCATAAACACGACTTTATAAGGACGAGTTACAAATTGCATTTCCTCATATCGAAGGCCTTGTTCTGACGTGAATTGCATGACAAGATAAGTGATCAACAGCGACATAAACGTTCCCAGTAAGGTGGCAACAATAGCGGCATATGTTTTTTTATTAAACCCGTTAACGAGCAACAAAGAAATGGTAGTAAACAAAATGATACTAATGCCGCATATGATTAAGAGACTGATGCCGGATGTATGGAGATAAACATCCAATGCATAGGATAACAAAATGGAGTTGACGGCTAAACTTATAATCGACAACAATCCTTGCTTTTTCCCGATGAGAAGCAAAGTCAAGATGAAAACCCATGCCGCCATCAATACGTATTTGTCACGCTTTACACCTTGGATCGTTCCAGTTAAATGTGAGTTTTCGTTTCTATTTGCATCAATCGAAACAAACAATTCATCTCCAACACGATATTGTTGATCATAAGCTTTCGATGAGGAATACTGGTTAGTTAAGTGAATAAGCCGCCCTTTTTGGTCGCCATTTTTCAATTGAGCAATGATGCGTTGGGTGAATAGACGATCTTCATTTTCATGCATATCAGTTACTTTCGTTGTATCTGTCAGTTCTATTTTGATCACTTTGGCAATGGGACGATCATAGAAGGGATGATTGTAGTGAACAAAAAGAACGGAGGCGGCCAAACAAATTCCGATGAGCGCGTACAACAAAATTTGTTTTTGAGACATTTTTTTTAATTTGTCCTTCCATACCATTCGCAAAAACCCCCAAATGTAGGAATGAATTCACCCGGCTTCTAGAAATATTTTCTCTTATAGTCATAATACATTTTTTCACTCACTTAGCGCAAAAAGGGGGATTACAGAGGTCAGGCTGCAGGGGGACACGATGATGTGAAAAAACGATTGATTTTTCCTTTCATCCTTGTTACGTTAATAGTGGTAATGGTTCAATAGTTGAACTAAATAGGCAGATCGAGTGAGCTAATTGATCAGGCCGGCAAATGGTTCAACGAGTGAATGATTGGAGGTGAGCAGATGGTAGAAAGAAACATCGACGATTGGATCGACCGCTATTTGTCCGTGTCGTTTCTCGTGATGAAACGCGGAGCGGCGCTTGTCAAAGGCAGTCTTTGCCAAGAGATGACGCATGACCAATATTATTTGCTTCGCTACATCCGCCGGCGGGGGGCGTGCACGTCAACGGAGCTCGCGGCGATGTTTGGCGTGAACAAAAGCGCGGTGACGGCGATGACAAATCGCCTCGTCGACAAAGGCTGGCTGCGCCGCGACCGTGATGAAAGCGACCGACGTGTTGTGGCCTTATCGTTGACGCCACAAGGAGAGGAATGGGTGGCGGAGATGGACCGGAGCGTCTATCGGCTGGTGGAAGACGTGATCGCTCGCTTTCCAGAGGAGGAGATTGAAACGTTCATCCGTACGTATGAGCGGCTGGCCCACGTGCTGCAGGAGGTGGAAGAGGCGACATGAAAGCGATCATCAAAGGAAAATGGCTCGTACTTGCGGCATGGATCGCCATTGCGGCCGTGCTCATGGCGACGGCGCCGAACATGGGCGATCTTGTCCGCGAGAAAGGGCAGTTGAGCGTGCCTGACGGCTACTCGTCGTCATTGGCGGCCAAGCTGATCAAAGAGGCGAACAGCCAGGAAAACAAACAAAATGAACGATCCGCGGTGCTTGTCTTTTACCAAAAAGGCGGGCTGACGGCGGATGACAAAAAAGAGATTGAACGGGCGGTAAACGCGCTCGAAAAGAAAAAAGAGGAGCTTCATGTCACGAACATCGTCTCGCCGTTTGCCAACCCGAAGCTCGAAAAAGAACTCATCTCCAAAGACGGGACGACGATGCTCATTTCCATCACCATCGACCCGGCCGGCCGGACGGCGAAGCAATTGACCGACGCCCTGTATAAAGCGGTCGATGGCGTCAAGGTCGAGCATTATTTCACCGGCGGCTGGATGATCGATGAAGATGTCGTGACAAGCTCGCTTGAAGGCGTGAAGAAGACGGAAGGGATTACGATCGTCTTCATTTTGCTTGTTCTGCTCGCTGTATTCCGTTCACCGGTAGCCCCGCTGATTCCATTAGTGGCGGTCGGGGCGACGTATGCCGTTTCACAGTCGATCGTTGCTTTTTTGGTTGACAACGTGAACTTTCCGCTATCAACGTTTACGCAAATCTTTTTAGTCGCCGTTTTGTTTGGCATTGGGACCGACTATTGCATTTTGTTGCTGAGTCGGTTTAAAGAAGAACTGGCGAAACGCGGCGATCGGGTGGAAGCGATCGTCGCCACGTACCGGACGGCGGGAAAAACGGTGTTGGCGAGCGGATTGGCGGTGATGATCGGGTTTGCGGCGATCGGACTGTCGACATTTCAGTTGTACCAATCGGCGGCGGCCGTCGCCGTTGGGGTAGCGGTGCTGCTTTTGGCGCTCGTGACGCTCGTGCCGTTTTTCATGGCCGTGCTTGGCGAGAAGCTGTTTTGGCCGGTGCGGGGGAAGCTCGAGCACGGGCAAAGCCGGCTTTGGCTCGCGGCTGGCCGATTTGCGTTCGCCCGTCCGCTTTTGGCGCTGGCGATTGTTGGGATTGTGACGGTGCCGGTGCTCGCGACATACCACGGCAAGCTGTCGTTTGATTCCATGGAAGAGATCGGCGATCATTATCGTTCCGTCAAAGCGTTTGACATCATTGCCGATCATTTCAATCCGGGAGATGCCATGCCGACGCAGGTGGTGGTAAAAAGCAAAGAGCCGCTTGATTCGGAAGAAGGGCTGGCGTTGATTGAGAAAATGAGCCGTGAGATCGAAAAAGTTGATGGCGTGGCAAGCGTCCGCTCGGCGACGCGTCCGACGGGAGAGCCGATTCAGGAGCTGTATGTCACCGAACAGGCGAAACAGCTCAAAGACGGCCTTGGCGCCGGCAAAGAGGGGATTGAGAAAATCGGCGCCGGACTTGAGACGGCAAGCGAAAAATTGTCCTCGTCCGCTCCGCAGCTCAAGCAGGCGTCATCCGGCATCGGCCAGCTCGTCTCTGGAACGGAGCGGCTTGAAGACGGTCTGCGCCAGCTGCAAAACGGCCTTAGTCAAATCGAACAAGGCGTGCGTCGTGGAGCGGTGGGCGCCGGCGAGCTGCAAAACGGCTTAGTGACGCTTCGCGACAATGCGAAAAAGCTGCAGGAAGGCGCCGCGCAGCTGCTTGACGGCTACAAGCAGACGGAACAAGGGCTGTCGGCATTAAGCGGCCAGTACCGGCAAATCGAAGCGGGATTAAAGGCCGTCGCCAATCAGCTTGCCGCCGTGCAGGCGATGCTTGCGCAAGTCGAACAGGCGCACCCGGAGCTCGCGCAAGACGCTCAATATCAACGAGCGAAAATGACGGTCGCCGCCTTGTCCGAAAAGACGAACGAAATGGCGGACGGCCTCGTACAGTTGAACGGGGCGCTTGAGCAGGCGCGCGCCGGCTTGGCGAAAGCGAACGACTCGTTCGCCCAGCTTGCGGCCGGCCAAGCGGCGGTCAACGGCGGCTTGGACCGGATCATCGCCGGGCTTTCGGAGCTCGAAGCCGGGTTGACGAAAGCGGCCGACGGCCAGAAACAGGCGGTCGACCAATTGCCGCAATTCTCCCGAGGGCTTGAGCAAGTGAACGGCGGCCAGCGCCAATTGCTTGAGCATTTCTCCGCCCTTGGCGGCCAGCTCGGCCAGCTTGTAAACGGCTTGGACCAAAGCGCGTCCGGTCTGCATAAAGTGGCGGACGGCCTCGGAACGGCGGAAACGTATTTAGCCGATTTGTCATCGGCGCCGGAGAAAGACATGGCTGGCTGGCACATGCCGAAAGAGGCGCGCGAAAGCAAAGACTTTGCGCAGGCGAAAGACGCGTATATGTCGAAAGACCGGCGCATCGTGACGTTTGATGTCATTTTAAAAGAAAATCCGTATTCGACATCGGCGCTCAGCCGTGTGGATGACATTCGCGCCGCCGCTGAGCGGGCGGTGAAAGGGACGAAGTGGGAAGACGCGACGATCGCTGTCGGCGGCGTCACAAGCACGTACGCCGATTTGCAGGCGATCTCAAACGCCGACTATAAACGGACGGCCGTGCTGATGTTGATCGGCATCGCCATCGTGCTCGCAGTGCTCCTTCGTTCGCTGATCATGCCGCTTTATTTGATCTTGTCGCTCGTCCTGACGTATTACACGTCGATGGCCGTCACCGAACTCATTTTCGTCAACGGCCTCGGCTATGCCGGTTTGAACTGGGCGGTGTCGTTCTTCGCCTTTGTGTTGCTTTTGGCGCTCGGCATCGACTACAGCATCTTCCTCATGGATCGGTTCAACGAATACCGCGGCCGGCCGGTGAAGGAAGCGATGCTGTCGGCGATGGGCCATATGGGGACGGTCATTATCTCCGCCGCCGTCATTTTAGGCGGAACGTTCGCCGCGATGTATCCGTCCGGCGTTCTGTCGCTTTTGCAAATTGCGACGATTGTGCTGACAGGGCTCCTGCTTTACGCCCTCGTCGTCCTGCCGCTGTTTGTGCCGGTCATGGTCCGCACGTTCGGCCGCGCGAACTGGTGGCCGTTCCGGCAGCCGGTGAGTGAAGCGGACGGACTGGAACAACAAAAAATCAGTTAAGATGGCGAGCCAACAAGGGTGTTCCAACAGACTGGGACACCCTTTCTTATTAATGTATGTAGAAGCAAAATGGTTGATAGAAAACAATATGTTGTGTTTAAGGAGCATTACCCTCTTGGATCAGCCTCTTTTTCTTAGTCCTGTAGGTATAAAAAGAAAGCGAGGCGCTCTGTTTGATTCAACAGGAACGTATATTCTATGTACAATGTCTAGTTGTTTTCCCTGATTCTTTCCCCCGTGAATGCGGATAGCATGGCGCATAGAAAAGAATATTTTGTTTAAATATATTTAATATTATTTATTTTTTGTTAAAATGGCTATGAAATATTGAATACTGGGGTGATGAAAATGAAGTTGGGGAAAATCGCCGTTCTATTCTCGGTGACGTTAGCTATTTTGATAGCACCACTAATGGTGCGCGCCTATGTTTTAGAACCTTACTATTGGAAGAATGGAGTAACCGGCCTCACGTACAAATGGGGAAGCAATCTTCAAACTTCCGGCACGGTGATTCGGACGGCTTTTGAAAATGCCCTCTCCGATTGGAATGGAACGCCAACCCCCGTTTGGTTTTCCTACAGCAGCAGTTCTTCCAACACGCTTAACTCCTACTATGTTTCCGATTCTTCCGAATATGGCGTTTGCAACATCACGTATTCAGGCAGTGAGATACTCCGCTTTACAGCTATGGTCAACGTGGGAAATATCAATATCGGAAAAAGCAACGTGGCTCGGAGTGCAGCCGGGCATGAATTAGGACACGGAATTGGACTGGATCATTCCACGGCAACAGCGATTATGAACTCGAACCGTGATCGGACACGCATCTATACTCCACAGCAAGATGATATTAATGGTGTGAATGCAAGATATTAATTGTTCATCTATCCATGGGGAGGAGAAGAGGATGAAAAAAATGGTGCTGTCCATCGTGACGCTTGGTGTTATCTTTATGGGCGGAGTCGTCTATTTCATAAAAGATGGAGGGAATACCGATAAACAAATAGGGTCTGCCAACGTAGCCAGACAGACTCATACCGTCAGCTATTCTGATCGCCCAAAATATACAAATATAAAGGACTTGGGCAAGGCGTCCGACTGCATCTTTGTCGGAACTGTTGAAGGAGTGGCTGGCACACGAAATTTGGCGCGCAATCCAAACGATCCAGCCGAAGAAGATCCGAATATTTATGTTGAAGGAGTGGACTATAACGTAAAAGTGATCGAAGTCTTGAAAGGGAAAGCAGATTCTCATGTTCTTGTCACGGAACAAAAGCAAACGAAGTTAGGCAAGGACGAGCCGATGGTTGTGGATGAGCATTACATCGGTTTGACATCCGGACAAACCTATATCTTTTTTGTCAAAAAATCGAATTTGACCGGCCGCTATTACAGTGTTGGAGATCCGTTTTTCTTTGCCCTTGAGAACAACCAAGTGGTGCTAAAGACGAAAGAAAAGGATTTGCTGGAGATTTATAAACCTGAAGAGGTAAAGGCGTTCAAAGCGAAAGTGAAAGAAGCAGTGGGGGAATGATGTTTCGTTTCCTCCACTGATTTTGATCAAGAGCGATTCGATTGCACAAGCATATTTTTTCCTGTAGATGAGCATTTTTCATTACAATAATTTCCATGGTTAGAGAGACAAACAGGGTACCCCTTATGCGATACGGAGCTGTTTTTTGATCACATCAATGGGAATATCTTGCTTTGCAGCGTCATAAATGAACTCGACGACGCTGTGGTCTTTCCGCGACCGAAGA
>NZ_PIJG01000052.1:0-19891 GCF_002809955.1 Geobacillus sp. Manikaran-105 | reverse complement strand
TTATTCTATCATACATAAAAGAAAGGGGGAACGCGCATTCCTCTTCCACTACTCCCTTTGGTCGTTGAAGTGGGAGTCTCCTGCGCGAAATAGGAGGAACACTGAATGGTTATTATTGTCTAATTTCATTGATACAACAGCCTTTCATTTTTCTAAAACTGATTATATCATAACACACAAAAAAGAGACAATTTTAGGCTATACCTAACCGAAATTCATCTCCCACTTTCACTTCGTTTAGAAGTGGGAGACTTCTTTCGGAAAGATGTTAAAAAACACCGGGGCAACCGCCGAACAGCGGGGCCAATAAAATAAGGTTACAGACATTTCGTCCGTAACCTTGCCGTTTCCAGCGAATTGGTTCGTCATCGGTTTCACGCCCGTCCTGCGGGTCATTCGCGCTCCTCGGTCAGCTCGGCGACCGGCACGTCCCGGCGCTCATTGAGCCGGCCGTCGCGCAAATGGACGGTCGCCATTTGCCGTTCTTCGTCATACGCGTCGATCCAGACCGATACCCCGTTGTAATAGACCGGAATATCAGCGGGCGACGAAACGATTTGTTTGACGCGGTTCATCTCCATCGCCGCTTTTCCCCCTTTCCGTCGTGCTCCGTTTCCTAGTATGCGAGGGAATAGGAATGATTATGCAAAAATGGTCCACACTAAAGGGAGAAAAATCCGAGAGAGGGAATGCGATGAAAACGAGGGATGTGTTGTTCGCATACTGGCGCTGGCCGGCCATCATCCGTTTGTTTGCCGCTGCGAGCGCCACGATTGTGCTGTTTGGCGCGCTCATGCGCCTCATTGAACCGGAGACGTTCCGCACCGTGTTTGACGGCATTTGGTGGGCGATTGTGACCGCGGCCACGATCGGCTACGGCGACATCGTGCCCAAAACAGTCGCTGGAAAGATGGCGGCCATCGTGCTCATCGCACTGGGCACCGGCATTCTCACCGCCTATTTCGCTTCCGTCTCCGCGGCGGCCGCCGCCCAAGAAACGGCGCGCACAAGCGGGCGCTTTAAGTATCGGGATCAGGATCACGCCATCGTGGTCGGCTGGAACGAACGGGCGCGGGAAGTGCTGCTTCGCCTCGCCCGGCGCGAGCCGTCGCTCCGTTTTGTGCTGATCGACGCAACCGTGCCGTCCCACCCGCTCCCTGATGTTCCCGTTCATTTCATTAAAGGGTCGGCCGGCGATGATGCGGTGTTGGAGAAGGCGAACATTCAAAAAGCGCGGTTTTTGCTCATTACTGCGAATCCGCACAAAGCCGAGGCAGAAGCGGACAAAGACGCGATCGTGACGCTGCTGGCAGCCAAAAGCCTCAACCCGTCGGTGTACGCCATCGTCGAAATCTTAACGGCGCGCAACGTCGCAAACGCCTTCCGCGCCGGCGCCGACGAGGTGATTGAGACGAACTTGCTGGCGAGTTTCGCCATGGCCGCCAGCCTCCGCTCCCCGGGCGTCGCCGGCGCGCTTACGGCGATGCTCAGCCGCTCGGGCACGCAGACGCTCTCCTTGCTTGAGCCGGATGCCGAATGCATCGGACAGACGTTTCATGACGTGCAGCAACGGCTGCTTGGGCGCCACATCACCGCGCTTGCCGTCGTCTGCGCCGACAACCGGACCGTTTCCGTTTCGCCGTATCGCCTCATTGAAGAAGGAGACCGACTGTTCGCGATCGTTCCTTAATCGAGCAGGCGGCGCTCCAACTCTTGAACGAGCGCTTTACCGACGGAAATATACCGCTCGGGAACGGTCGCATCCGGGTCTTGCGGTTCGGCAAACTGGTTGAACGCCGCCCCCACATTGCCCACATCGGCGAAATCATCAATTCCTTGTTGATATTTATGCGCAAGCAAAAACGGCCGCCCAAGCTCCACCGTCGTGCCATGCGAATCAAGCTGCCCGTCGACTGCCCGAAACGGCACGCGCAAAAACTGGTAACCTAAGTCGTCGGCGATTTTGTAGTCAAAATACCCGTGATCGTAATCCCAGCCGCCGCCGATCACATAACCGAGTGGTTTTAATTGCTCTTCCAAATGGTACAGCTGAAATTGCTTCCCTTCCAAACGCGACGGAAGTTCAATCATAGACAACCCCTCCTTCTTTTTTATCGTTTCCCGTTTGACGGGGATTATTTGCCCGCGGCGACTTCAGACGCCTGGTGAAAAACGGCAGGGGGCGATATAGCCGCGCCCGGGCGCTAAGCAGCCAAACGGCTGGTTCACAACGGGGGCAGGCTAAAAAAACGCCTCTTCCCTCGCAAAAGGGAAGAGGCGCTTTTTCCGCCGTTTGGGACGCGTCGCAGCATGGCGGACAGCGGTGAACCGCGTTGTCATTTCAGCCGTTTTTCCAGCTCTTCTTTCAGCTGCTCATACCCCGGCTTGCCCAAGAGGGCGAACATGTTCTTTTTGTATGCTTCCACTCCCGGTTGGTCAAATGGATTCACCCCGAGCAAGTAGCCGCTCATAGCGCACGCTTTCTCAAAGAAGTAGACGAGATAGCCAAACGTGTACTCATCCAGTTTCGGCAAGGTGATGACCAAGTTCGGCACCCCGCCGTCCGTATGGGCGAGCAGCGTCCCTTCGAACGCTTTCGTGTTGACGAAATCGACCGTTTTTCCCGCCAAATAGTTGAGTCCGTCAAGGTCGTTGTCTTCCGCTTCGATGACCAATTCATGGCGCGGTTCTTCTAGCTTCAGCACCGTTTCAAACAAATCGCGGCGCCCTTCTTGAATGTATTGGCCGAGCGAATGCAAGTCGGTCGAAAAGTCGGCCGACGCCGGGTAAATCCCTTTTTGGTCTTTCCCTTCGCTTTCGCCAAACAATTGCTTCCACCATTCGGCGAAGTAGTGCAGCGCCGGTTCGTAGTTCACAAGCAGTTCGATCGTTTTCCCTTTGTTGTACAAAATGTTGCGGATGGCGGCGTATTGGTAGGCGGCGTTGTCCTCAAGCTCCGAGGAACTGAAATCGCTGCGCGCTTTCGCCGCGCCTTCCATCATCGCGTCGATGTCCGCGCCGCTGGCAGCAATCGGCAATAGCCCGACCGCGGTCAACACCGAATAGCGGCCGCCAATGTCATCCGGAATGACAAACGTTTCATACCCTTCCTCGTTGGCGAGCGTTCTTAACGCGCCGCGCTTGCTGTCCGTCGTCGCATAAATGCGGCGGCGCGCTTCCTCTTTGCCGTATTTATCCTCGAGCAGTTTGCGGAAAATACGGAACGCGATCGCCGGCTCGGTCGTCGTCCCCGATTTGGAAATGACGTTGATCGAGAAGTCTTTTCCTTCCAAGAAATCGATGACGTCTTTCATGTACGTCGAGCTGATGTTGTTGCCGACAAAAATGATTTGCGGCGTTTTCCGCTTCTCTTTCGGCAAGGCGTTGTAAAACGAATGATGCAGCATCTCAATCGCCGCGCGCGCGCCAAGATACGAGCCGCCGATGCCGATCACAAGAAGGACATCGGAGTCTGATTGAATCTTTTTCGCCGCCTCCTTGATGCGGGCGAATTCGTCTTTGTCATAGTCGACCGGCCAGTCAAGCCAGCCTAAAAAGTCGCTCCCGGTTCCGGTTTTTTCGTGAAGCGAATGATGCGCGACTTTCACCGCATCGCGCAAGTATGTAAGCTCATGTTCACCAAAAAAGGCGAGCGCTTTCGAATAATCGAACCGAATATGGGTCATCCATTCCGCCTCCCTTTCATGTTCATTGCCTTCTTTCACTTTAGCGGAATAAACAAGGGAAATCAAGCAGCCCACCTTTTTTGGAAACGGATTCATTTTTCGCCATGTTCGCCGCGCCGATTTCCTTGCGTGACACCTGGAGGGATGGTGATGCAACGAAAAAGACAGCTTATCCCAACCATTTTTCAATTAGAGAAACCTTGTGAAGTTCGTCTTCTTTCCTGATGAAACGCCGCCGATTTGGGAACAAAACTCGTTTTTCACCAGCCTTCTAGGGGCTCAGGCTGCTCGCCTCAAGAAACGTAATCAACGTTGTGCTTTTTCCTCATTCGAGAACCATGGATTCGGGCGAGGCGGCTGTTTTTCGCGCCCTCCTCCCTTTCCGCCGTCCTGCGGGATTGGGAGCGCGCCCAGGCAAACCAAGAAAATAGGAAAAGCGCCAGCTCAGGCAGATTCCGTCGCCGAGCCGGCGCCATCATCGATTGATTCGCGAAACCGCCGCATCGCCTCATTACAGGGAAGCGCGCAAAATGGCGAGCACATCATCGCGGTTCAATGTTTTGAAACGGCCGAACTCGCCAAACGCCATCGCTTTATCGGCCATCAGCTCCAAGTTTTCCTCGCCGATGCCATAGTCCGCAAGCCGCGACGGCGCCCCAAGGCTTGACCAAAACGCCCGCAGCCGCTCGATGCCTTCAAGCGCCACATCGCGCTCCGCTTTTCCGGCCGGATCAACTCCGAAGACGTGCACCGCAAGCTGGGCGAAGCGGCTGACGTTTTCATCCAAAACATGCTTCATCCAGTTCGGAAACAAAATCGCCAATCCCCCGCCGTGCGGAATGTCATACACCGCGGAAACGGCGTGCTCAATGTTGTGCGTCGCCCAGTCGCCGCGCACGCCCATTTGCAGGAATCCGTTTAAGGCGATCGTGCCCGAGTACATGATCGTTTCGCGCAGCTCGTAGTTTTCCAGGTCATTGACCAGCTTCGGCGCCGCCTCAATGACCGTGTTGAGCACCGCTTCGCACATCCGGTCCTGAAGCGGCGTGTTCGGCGTGTGGTGGAAATATTGCTCAAACACGTGCGACATCATATCGACGATCCCGTACACCGTATGTTCTTTCGGGACCGTTATCGTATAGGTCGGGTCCAAAATCGAAAACTGCGGAAACGTCACCGGGCTGCCCCAGCCGTATTTTTCTTTCGTCTCCCAGTTCGTAATGACCGAACCAGCATTCATCTCCGACCCTGTCGCTGCCAGCGTCAAAATCACGCCAAACGGCAACGCGTCGGTGACGACCGCTTTTTTTGTGATGAATTCCCACGGATCGCCATCGAATTTCGCCCCGGCGGCGATCGCCTTCGTGCAGTCAATCACGCTGCCGCCGCCGACAGCGAGCAAAAACTCAACCCCTTCCTTCCGGCAAAGATCAACCCCTTTCCGGACGGTCGAGACGCGGGGATTCGGTTCGACGCCCGGCAGCTCAACAACGTCGGCGCCAATGCCGGCCAAGATGGCCATCACTTCATCATACAATCCGTTTCGTTTGATGCTGCCGCCGCCGTAGACAAGCAGCACCTTTTTGCCGTAGCGCGGCACTTCCTGCCTCAGCTGTTCAATTTGCCCCTTCCCGAAAATGAGTTTCGTCGGGTTGCGGAATGTAAATGGTTTCATCTCGTTTCCCTCCTTTGGCTTCTATGGCTTCTATTATGGCGGCCGCGGCCATCGTTGTAAAGCCGATTGCTTTCCAAAGCAGCCGTGCATATTTTCAACCGCTATGATTCATTCTATAAGTGAATGAAAGATCTTGCCCAAAGGAGGTGGACACGATGGGAGCGTGGCAGCGGATCGCCTTGTTATTGACGATCATTGGCGCGATAAACTGGGGACTAATCGGGTTTTTTCAATTTGATTTGGTTGCCGCCATTTTCGGCGGCCAGGACGCCGTTTGGTCGCGCATCATTTACAGCCTTGTCGGCATCGCCGGCTTGATCAACCTGGCGTTGTTGTTCAAACCGGCCGAAGAGCTCGAGCGCACTGAACCGAAACCGACCCGCACCTGAACGGGGCGGGACACCGCAGTTTGCGGGCGAAACCGGACACTCACCGCTTGGCGGTGAGTGTTTTATTGTTTTGGCAAATCTTCCTTCTTCGACTGCTCGATCCATTCACGCAGCTTTTCTTTTAGCGGGCGGAATCCCGGCTCAAGCGGCATTTTGATGCGCGCCTGGCGCTTCTCCGCGCCTGGTTCAAGCGCCTTCAAGGACAAGCTCGCCCGCTTCATCTTCCAGTCGACATCAAGCACTTTGACGGTCACGTCATCGCCGACATTGACATAATCGCGCACATCTTTGACAAATCGGTGCGAAATCTCGGAAATATGGATGAGCCCCTGCATGCCGCCCTCAAGCTGGACGAACGCGCCGTACGGCTGAATACCTGTCACCTTCCCTTTCACAATGGCTCCTCGTTTGATCGTTGGCAAGCAAAACACTCCTATTGGTGAATTTCATCGTTTCTGTATTATAACATAAGGGGAAGGCAAAACCCAAAAATGAGGGGATAGGCCCAAGCGATTGTTTTTCTTGCACGAATGTGCTTGCTCCGTGGCGCGCGGCTCGCCGCCAACTGCCGACCCGATGGATTTTTTCCTAAACCGGCCGCCCCCCGGTCGTGTCCTTGCCGCTCTTTCGCGCGTATAGGCGTCAAGAAAAAGCCGGCGCAAACAGCGGTTCCGAACCAAGCCGCCATTACCGCTCCGTATGGATGAGGGCGTGTGCATGCGAAAACGGAAAAAGGCGCCCCACTTCCGCGTGGGCGCCTTGGCCGCCGGCTACAAACGCGCCAAAAACCGTTTTATTCGTTTGACGGCTTCCTGCAGCTGTTCAAGCGACGACGCGTACGAACAGCGAACATGTCCTTCTCCGCTTTGGCCAAAGACGCTGCCGGGGACGACCGCCACTTTTTCTTCGATGAGCAGCCGCTCGGCGAACTGCTCTGACGTCATGCCGGTATGCCGAATGGATGGAAACGCGTAAAACGCGCCACCTGGCATATGGCATGGCAAGCCGATTTCATTGAGCGACGACACGAAATAATTGCGCCGCCGCCGGTAGCTGCTGCGCATCTCGGCGACATCGCGCTCCCCGCTGCGAAGCGCCTCAAGCGCCCCGTATTGCGCCATCGTCGGCGCGCACATGATCGCATACTGATGGATTTTCAACATCGCCTGCAAAATGTCTTCCGGCGCCGCAGCAAATCCGAGCCGCCAGCCGGTCATCGCGAACCCTTTCGAAAACCCGGAAATCAAAATCGTCCGCTCGCGCATGCCGCTGACGGCGGCCATGCTCATATAGCCGTCGTCATACGTCAGTTCGGCGTAAATTTCGTCGGCGATGACAAGCAAATCGTGCTCTTTCGCTAGGCGGGCGAGCGCTTCAAGTTCAGCCGGACGGAGAACCGTGCCGGTCGGGTTGTTCGGCGAGCAAATGATGATCGCTTTCGTCCGCGCGGTGAGCGCCTGCTCCAGCTGCGCCACATGGAGTTGAAACCCGTCGGCGCCCGTTGTCTGCACCGCCACCGGCGTCCCGCCGGCAAGCACGACAAGCGGCTCATACGCCACGAAGCTTGGCTCGACGACGATCACTTCATCACCCGGGTCGAGAATCGCCCTCAGCGCCAAATCGATCGCCTGGCTCGCCCCGACCGTCACCAAAATTTCCGTCTCCGGCCGGTAGTCGACGTGAAACTTGCGGCGCAAATAGGCGGCGATCTCTTGGCGGAGCTCCAAAAGCCCGGCGTTTGGGGTATAGGACGTATAGCCTTGCTCAAGCGACAAAATGCTCGCTTCGCGGACGCTCCAGGACGTGACAAAATCCGGTTCGCCGACGCCGAGCGAAATGACACCCTCCATGCCGGAAGCGAGATCGAAAAAGCGGCGGATGCCGGACGGCTTCAAGGCGGCGACCGTCTTCGACACGTATGTGTTTCTCATTTGCGGCTTCATGGCGACACCACGATGCGGCGATCTTGATCTCCTTGACCAAAGACGATGCCGTCATGTTTGTATTTTTTCAAAATGAAATGGGTCGTCGTTGAAATGACAGAATCGAGCGTCGACAGCTTTTCCGATACAAACTGGGCAATTTCTGACATCGACCGCCCTTCAATGACGACCGACAAGTCGTAGGCGCCGGACATCAAATAGACGGATGTCACTTCCGGAAAGCGGTAAATGCGCTCCGCCACCTCGTCAAAGCCGACGCCGCGCTTCGGGGTCACTTTCACATCGATCATCGCCGTCACCCCTTCATGACCGTCCACCTTCCGCCAGTCGACGAGCGCGGTATATTGGACGATCACTTTCGCCTCTTCCAGCTTTTTGACGAGTGCCTCCGTTTCCGCAACTGGCAGGCCGACCATTTTCGCCAACATATCAAGCGGCGTACGCGCATCTTTTTCCAATATTTTGACAATTTCTAGTTCTTTTTCACTCAGTTTCACTTTGTCTTCCTCCCTTTCATCCATTTCCGCAAACCGGCCGCCGGATGCCGTCACGGGAGCGAACAAGATGCGGCGTGTTTCAGTTTGAGAAGCCGGCGGGCGAGTTTTTGACAGTCGCGGACAGGAATCGTTTTGTCAAACGCGAATTCATATATGGACTGAATACGGGCGGCCAGCGTGCGGGGATCATCCGTATCGTACACCGCCTGAAGCACGTCGACCGCTTCCACCTCGTAGGCGCCGTTTCCGAGGCCGAACGGGTCCCAGGCGCCGACGGTCTCAAGAAGCAGCCGGTTCAACTGCTGTCCGTCCATGCTGTCCATCCACCTTTCTTGCTGCTATGATATAACCAATTATAAGCCATCGATTCGAAAAAAAGAAGGGAGAAGATGCAACAATGTTTCCGTTCGATGAGGGAAAAAGCCATGCCCAAAACGGGGAAGGCACGGCCGCGTCCCTGTTCGACCGCGTGATTGACCGCCGGGGCACGCTGTCCGTGAAATGGGATGATACAAAGCGCGTATTCGGGCATGAAGACGTCTGGCCGATGTGGGTCGCCGATATGGATTTTCCGGCGCCGCCCGAAGTGCAGGAAGCGCTGCGGCGGCGGGTTGAACACGGCGTGTTTGGCTACACCGTCATTCCCGATTCACTCAAAGAAGCGGTGTGCCAATGGCTTGAACGCCGTCATGACTGGACGATCGATCCGTCTTGGCTCGTGTTTGCCCCTGGCGTTGTGCCGGCGGTCGCCGCTGCCATTGAGGCGTTTTCGGAGCCGGGGGATGGCGTCGTCGTGTTCTCGCCCGTCTATCGGCCGCTGTTTGATCTCGTCCGCCGCCATGGACGCACGCTCATATTCAGCCCGCTCCGGCTGGCGGAAGAGAACTACGTCATCGACTGGAACGACTTGGAATCCAAACTGCCCGGGGCAAAGCTGCTCATCCTTTGCCATCCGCACAATCCCGGAGGCAAATCGTGGACGGCCGCCGAGCTCGAGCGGCTCGGGGAGCTGTGCCTCAAACACGGCGTCTTCGTCTTATCGGACGAAATTCACGCCGATTTGACGCTTCCGCCGCACCAGCATGTGCCGTTCGCCGCGCTTCGTCCCGAGTTTGCGGCGCAAAGCGCCACATTCCGCGCGCCGACGAAAACGTTCAACCTGGCCGGCTTGCAGGCGGCCGAAGCGGTCATTCCCGACGATTCGCGGCGCCGGGCGTTCCGCCGCATCCAGCAGCGTCACGGCTTTTTTACGTTGAATGCGTTCGCCGTTGTCGGGGCGGAGGCCGCGTACCGATGCGGCGGGCCGTGGCTCGACGCCTTGCTTGCCTACTTGCAGGAAAACATCGAGGTGGCCGCCGCCTATTTGGCCGACCGTCTGCCGGCGCTTCACCTCATCCGGCCGCAGGCAACGTATCTCATCTGGATCGACTGCCGCGGCCTCGGCCTTTCCGAGGCGGAGCTGAAACGGCGGCTGTTGGAAAGTGGAAAACTGGCTGTTGAATTCGGCAGCAAATTCGGTCCCGAAGGCGCCGGCTTCATCCGCTTAAACGCCGCCTGCCCACGCCCGACGCTCGAAGAAGGGCTGCGGCGGCTGGGGGCGGCGCTAGGCTAGCTTTGCGCCAAAGAAGTGCGGCCAAGCGAATGGCGAAACGGAAACGAAACAGCACCAAATCCGTTGCGGGATTCCTCTATCCATGTCAATCAAAAAGGAAAAGGAAGCCAAACGATCGTTCCTTCCCGTTCTCTGTTCTGCCAACCATGTGCCGCAGAGGCCGTGCAACCGTCGCTTTCGCGCATTTGCCATGCGAAGAGCTGTCCCGGCAACGTGAAACAGGGGCCCGCACGCGAGCCCCTGTTTCATGACGACTTGATTTCCCCGCAGGCGATCCGCCCGCCGGCGTCGCCGGCCGGCTGGGTCATGCCGTCGTCTTTCTTGGCGTGAATGACGATCGATGTTCCGTCTTTCGTCAAGAGCGTCCCTTTTTCCCCTTCCCGGAGCGTCACATTCGGCGCCGTCAGCTCGACGTTGACCGTGCCGTCCTCCTTCACAATGATGTTCGGCAAATCGCCGGCGTGCGCCCCTTCCGGATGGAGAAGGCCGTGCTTTTTCCCGTCCGGGTTGTAATGCCCGCCCGCCGACTGAAAATCAGGCGGCTGGCAACTTCCTTTTTCATGAATATGAATGGCGTGCTCCCCCGGCGGGAGCCCTTCCAAATCGAGCTTCAACCGCACTCCTTCGGCTTGCTCCGTCAATTCCACCGTACCGATCCGATCGCCGTCCGCATTGATCATCTCCACCGTCCGGCTCGTTCCTTCATCTTGCCCGCAGCCGGACAACACGAGCAGCACGGCGGACATGATCGCATATGATCCACGCAACACAAACTCCCCCCAGCTTCACATCCGTTATCCGCCATTATTGCCGGGGAAGCGCCGGTTTATACATGCGGCGGCTGTTTTTGTCTGTCCTGTTTGCCGAGCAGCTGTTCTTCCAGCTGCTTCGCCTCCTTCTCCTGACGCCGGGAAATGACGACGATGAGCCGCATGGTAAACACCGCCATCAAGAAAAAGACGGCAAAGGAAATCGCCGCCGGAATGTATTCACGCTTGTCTTCCGGAAAGTACAAAAACAAGTTCAACACCCATGGCCACATCGCAAACAACCTTTCTGCCGTAAAATCATCTATATTATAGCATAAAAAAGCCGCTGCCAACGCAGCCGGCTATAACGCAAACTTTTTCCTCAGCTGGGTGAAATCGATCCGCTCGCCGAGCGTCGGCGGCTTCGTCTTCGCCAAATACTTTTTGTCGTTTTCGATGAGCCGGAAGATCGTGTAGGCGGTAAACGCATCATCGAGCGCGCAATGGGCTTTTCCAACTGCTTCGTTTCCATACTCTTGCACCGCTTTGCGCAAGGCGGTTTGGTTTTTGTTGCCGAAAAACCGTTTATACTCCAAAGCCAAATCGCGGTGTTCGCCGGTGAATGGAAATGCGACTTGCGCCGACTGACAGTTTTCCCGGAGCACTTTCATGTCCATGCCGCCCCATGTAATGACGGTCGTCGGGCGCTCTCGGTCATACCGCCGGAGCAAGGAAACGAGATCAAAAAAGCTCATGCCGCCATCAATTTGCGCTTGGGTGATGTTGAGGAACGATTTGCACCGGTCGGTGAGTTGCGGAAAACGGAGCGGTTTCACATAGGAGGAAAATTGGCTCACGATTTGCTCCTCAACAACCGCAACAAGGCCGACTTCGATAATTTCCGGGCAAAACCCGCTCGGATTCGTTTTCGTCTCCGGCATCGTAAATTCGAAATCGAGAAACAAATATTGCGGGTCATCCATCGCCGCTTCCCCCCTTTCTTCCATACAGCCGTAATGGGTCTTACTATTATTATATCACGTAGAAGCCATTGTTTATTTCTTTTTTCAGAAAAGGGCGAAAAAGAGGCGGATGCCGTGAAAGCGGAGTGGTCTGGAGAAACCGAAAGGACATCCCGCTATTTCTTCTCTACTTTGCGCTTTTCGTTATACGTTCTCTCCGTTCGGCTAAATCATCGCGAACCGTCCCTTCCCACGGGCGAACGCCGGAGTAGTACGCCGCACGGCTGATCAAATGAGCTGACACCGGAGATGTTAAAAACAGAAAGACAATAGCCAACAACAAACGGGAATTGAAATGATCGTGCTTCAACCAAAAGTAAAATAACGTCCCCATTAAGATAAAAATCATCCCTAGAGTAGTGCTTTTGCTAATGGCATGGCTTCTCGTATAGACGTCAGGGAGGCGGAGGGCGCCGATGGCCGAAATCAACGTTAACAGCGCGCCAACCATGACGAGCAACATGATCACCCCATCAATGATTTCCGTCACGTTCAATCACAACCCCCTTTTGCAAAAACTTAGCAAACGCCGCCGTGCCAAGAAACGCCAAAATTCCAATCAGCAAAATAATTTCTAAAAACACGCTCGTCTCCAATATGATGGACAGCACCGCCACAATGCCTGCCAGACAAATCCCAATCGCATCAAGCGCAATGACCCGGTCCGCCACAGTCGGGCCCTTGACAACCCGATACAGAAAGCAGATGACAGCAAGCGACAACAACGCCAGCGCGACATTGAACACCACCATCACCGACTCACCTCCAAAATCGTTTTTTCAAATGATGTCTTGATTTGTCGGATGACTTCATCCACATCCGGAGCATCAATCGTATGAATATAAATCTCTTTCTTGTCATCAGAGACGTCGATCACAAACGTCCCGGGCGTCAACGTAATCAAGCTCGACAACAGCGTAATTTCCCAGTCTTTTTTCACTTCGAGCGGAAGGGCGAAGATGCAAGGCTTCATGTTCAGCGACGGGGAAAGAACAATCTTCAAAACAGCCCAGTTGGCCAACAACAACTCTTTGATGAAAATGAGCGCCAGCTTTCCAATCACAAACAACGGGACGACATAAAACGTTGTCGAAAAATATCTTCGCAGCACAAAAAGGATGCCGAAACCAAGAAGATATCCAATGACAAACGATGATCCGCTAAACGAATCAGCAAGAAACATCCAAACGAATGCCAATATCACGTTGAGCAGCAATTGTTGCGCCATTTGCCTCTACTCCTTCAGCACGGACTCAATATACATTGACGGATCCGCCAACGTCGCCGCCGCCTGGGCGATATATGGACGAACAAACTCGGCCCCGACGCCGTATAAAACGGCCAAGGAAAGAAGCGCGACAATCGGCACATACAGCGGGGCGACTCGTTTTTGCTCATACCCGCGCGCTTCTCCCCAACAAGATTGAATAAAAATTTTCATCACCGAATAAAGCACAAGCAAGCTGGATAATAACACAACCAGCGCAAACAGAAGCTGTCCTTTTTCAAACGCCGCCCGAATAATGAGCGCTTTTCCGATAAACCCGCTGAACGGAGGAATGCCGCTTAGCGCAAGAGCGGAAAGGAATACAGCCCAGCCAAGCAGCGGATACGAACCGAGCAGTCCGCTAAACCGCCCGAGTTGATTCGTTCCCGCAACATACGCAATCGCCCCGACAATGAAAAAGAGCGCCGTTTTCATGACCATGTCTTGCAGCAAGTAAAAGATCGTGCCTTCCATACTTTCTTCTGTCATTAAAGAAATGCCAAACGCCATCACACCGATGGCCGCCACAATGTTATAAATGGCGATTTGCCGCATATCGCGGTAAGCCACGGCGCCAATGACGCCAAATACAACGGTCGCGATCGCCAACCACGCTAAAATCGTATGCGTATAGCCGACATCTTGACGGAAAATGAGCGAGAAAGTGCGCAAGATCGAATACACACCGACTTTTGTCAACAAGCCGCCAAACAACGCAAGCACAGCTGACGGCGGAGCGGAATAAGCCCCCGGCATCCAAACATAAAACGGAAACAACGCCCCCTTTAACCCAAAGACAATGAGAAAAAGCAAGCAAATGACCGTCAATACAGCAGTGTTGTCTGCTTGAGAAATCCGTACGGCTAAGTGCGCCATATTCAATGTGCCGGTCACGGCGTACAAATAGCCGACGGCGATGACAAACAACGCTGATGAAAACACATTGATCACCATATATTTCATCGTTTCCTGAAGCTGGATTTTCGTGCCGCCATGAACGAGAAGCGCATACGATGACATAAGCATCACTTCATAAAACACGAATAAATTAAAAATATCCCCTGTGGTAAACGCCCCGTTCACTCCGACAATGAGAAACTGAAAAAAAACATAGTAGTACATAGACGCCTGTTTCGAATCAATCGTGAAAAATGAATACAGCAGGCAAGCGAGCGCGATCATGCTCGTTGTCAACACCAGGAGCGCTGAAAGCATGTCAGAGACGAGCGTAATCCCAAACGGTGCCGGCCAGTTTCCAACGTCCAGCTTCTGCATCCCTTCATGGTCGACAAGGCGCACAAGCCAAGCGCCCGCAGCGATGAGCACCCCTGCTGACACGAGGGAAATCATTTTTTGCGCTTTCAATGATTTCACGCAAAACATCAAGATGACCGCTGTCGTCAATGGAATCGCAATCGGAAAAATTACTGCATTAGTCATGGTCTTCCTTTCCCCTCATCCGTTCAATATTGTCCGTCCCGATCTCCTGATAAGAACGATACGCCAAAACGAGCAAAAACGCCGTGACACCAAAGCTAATGACAATCGCCGTCAAAATCAGCGCCTGCGGAACAGGATCGACATAGTGTTCCGCCTGCACGTCAAGCAGCGGCGGCGCTCCTTTTTTCAATCCTCCCATCGTCAATAACAGCAAGTGCGCTCCATGGCTTAACAATCCCGTGCCGATAATGATCCGAAGCAAACTTTTGCTTAACATTAAGTACGTAGCGCCGGCAAACAAACAGCCGATGACAATAATCATGACGACTTCCATTTATTCATCCTCTCCTATCGTTTCGATAATCGTCATGGTCACCCCGACAACGACCAAATAGACTCCTAAGTCAAACAAGACGGCCGTATGGAGCGAAACATCCCCAAGCAGCGGCAGCATGACATGGCCATGGGCGTGCGTTAAAAACGGGACATCGAATACTAAGCCGCCAAGACCTGTTCCTAAGGCAAACAGCAGCCCGACACCAATGAGCGTGCGATACGAAACCGGGATCATCGACCGGACGGTTTTGATGTCAAACGCCAGCAGCAGCAAAATGATGGCGCCGGCGGTAACGAGACCGGCAATGAATCCGCCGCCCGGGTAATAGTGGCCGGCGAAAAAAAGCTGAATCCCAAATAAAATGATCATAAACGTGACAACGGCCGTTACCGTCCGCAAAATGAGCTCATTCATATTTGCCGCTCTCCCCTTTCGGAGCTTTCAGCTTCACTAAAGCGTAAATGCCGAGTGCCGCGATCGCCAGCACACAAATTTCAAAAAGTGTATCAAATCCGCGGAAGTCAACCAAGATGACGTTGACAATATTTTTTCCAGCCGCTTTTTCATACGCGTTTTCAATATGGTATTGAGCGATCGATGCAAAGTTTTTCTCACTGTACGCCAACAAGGCGATCACGCTGACCAACGCGCCGACGCCAAGCGAAATAAGAGCGTTCCCAAGCCGGAATCGAACGCCTTTCTCATGGCGGCTGAGCTTCGGCAAATGATAGAAGCAAAGCAAAAACAGCGAAACAGAAATCGTTTCAATGACAAGCTGGGTCAATGCCAAGTCAGGCGCCCGGAACAACACAAAGAAAAGGGAAACCGTATAGCCGACCGAACCTAACGCGATAATCGCAACAAGACGTGATTTGGCCGCCACAGTCGTCGCTGTTCCGATCAAGGCGACCAACGCCAATATCAGTTCATGGATGCCCACTTCCGCTAAATGGCTTAGCGAGAGCCTTCCATCTACTTTCAAAACAATCGTTGCGACAAGCAGCGCGATCATTACGGACAAAATATACAAGAAATACGTCCGAACATACCCGGTCATGTAACGGCTTGTCAGCGAATACGACTGCTCTTCCATCTGCCGCACGACCGTGTCATATAAGTGATTCAGTGAAAGCCGCTGCGAAAACGCGCCGTACACGCGCCTCCATGAATCAAACGTCCGATATAGCAACACGCCAAGGACAATCACTCCGATCGTCATCCACACTTCGGCCGTCCATCCGTGCCAATGACTAATGTGCACGGAAAGCCCTTCCCGACGGAACAAGCCGTTAACAACAGCATCCACCGCCGGAGCAATCACCGTGTTGGACAACACATTCGGAAACAGTCCAAAACCGATGACAAGGACGGCCAGCACCACCGGCGCCACAAGCATCCCCACCGGGGCTTCATGCGGCCGTTTCGGCCATTCCGAAGGCCTCGGAGCGCCAAGAAACGTTTTCCCAACAAAAAGAAGGCTGTACAAAAAGGTGAACACGCTCCCCACCCAAGCGAGCACCGGAAACAAGATCCCCCAGACATCAAGCGAAAACAAATGGGCGTTCGCCACCTGCACCATGGCCGCAAAAAACATTTCTTTGCTTAAAAATCCGTTAAACGGAGGCACACCTGCCATCGACAATGAACCGATGACCGCAACGGTAAACGTGACGGGCATAACGCTGAGCAGCCCGCCAAGACGCCGGATATCCCGCGTCCCGGTCTCATGATCGACAATGCCGGCAGCCATAAACAAGCTTCCTTTAAACGTCGCATGGTTGATTAAGTGAAACACTGCTGCCACCACGGCCGCCATATATAAACGACGATCGCCCGGATCGCCATGAAAAGCCAGCGCTCCAGCGCCAAGTAGCGACATAATCAACCCGAGCTGGCTCACCGTCGAATAGGCGAGCAATCCTTTCAAATCTGTTTGGCGAGCGGCATGAAACGATGCCCAACAAAGCGTCGCCATTCCAATGCCCATCACCAACCAAACCCATAGCGAAGAAACAGCAAAAATCGGAGTGAAGCGAGCCACTAAATAAATGCCGGCTTTCACCATGGTGGCCGAATGCAAATACGCGCTGACCGGCGTCGGCGCTTCCATCGCGTCCGGAAGCCAAATGTAAAACGGAAACTGCGCGGATTTGGTAAACGCGCCAAGCAAAATCAAGAGCATCGCCGGAAAAAATAACGGATGTTGCGGCCACGCATCCGCCATAGCCATCCAATCGCGAATGCTGTACGACCCTCCACTCATGACCGAAAGCAATAAAAATCCTCCAAGCAAAGACAACCCGCCAAGCACGGTGATGAGCATCGATTTTTGCGCCCCATACCGCGAGCGTTCACGCTCATTCCAGTAGCCAATCAATAAAAAGGATGAAAACGATGTCAATTCCCAAAATAGATAGAGCGCCATTGCGTTGTCCGAAAGAACGACGCCAAGCATCGCTCCCATAAACAAAAGCAAATACACGTAAAAGTGGCCGAGTTTTTCCTTTTCCTTTGGCAAATAGTAAGTCGAATACAGCACGACAAGAGAACCGATCCCTGTGATTAGCAACGAAAAGAGTAGCCCTAACCCATCCATATAGACTTGAAAATCCATTCCTAGAGACGGAATCCAAGGGATCGTTTGTCCGTAGGGGGTAAGAGGGAGATGTTGAATAAAATATAAAAACAATAAGACCGGTAGTGGGAGCACAAACCATCCGGTATGAATCGAACGCACATATTTATACAAAAACGGAACGAATAAAGCATAAATCAGTGGTGAGACAATTGCCAAGTTTAACATGAACCATCCTCCTTCCCTATTGTTTCCCCTCACATCGCCCCGCTTATCCTACTTCGTATTGTATCATAAACTCCCGCCTCTGTCGGCACAACGGTCTGCTGAAAATCAAGCCAGACTTTCGCCGCCTATCTGTATACGAAAAATTCCTAAAAAAGTTTCCCCTTACGCTGCCAATCGCCAATCGCATCGTTTCGATCGAGCAGGTTCCCTGCTTTGACGGCTGCCAACATCCGTTCACAACGGCCGCGCCCGATGCGATAGCGCCGCTTCCAGACGATGCACGGCGCTGGAAGCGGTGTTGTCGTTTGCGCCTTGCTGGGCCAGAAGCTCCTTTCACACCAAAACGGTTCTCGCCGCCGACCTTCGTGAACCAAAAAAAGACAGCGATCGTCTCATCGCCGTCTGGCGCCTAAACAAACTTGCCGGGCACCAACGCCCGGCGTCCCCTTTCGTTCACATTGCGCATCCGATTACGTGCGTCGATAGATGATATCCCCGACAATGATCGTAATCAAAGAAATCAACATCGTCAGCTTGACCGCCTTGTAGTCTAAAAAGCGCAGCACTTGTTCTTCAAAGTGGACAGTATAAACTTTATTCTCTTGATCATAAAGATTCTCCTTGGTGTTCCGTCGGCCGAATCCGCCACATCCATCTATTCGCCTTCGGTTAAAAGGGGATTTTCTTGAGCCACCGTGTACGTAAAATTTGATTTACTGATTTTTCCTTATAAGTACAAAGAATGCATGTTCTGAAATAGTCAAGTACAACTTTCGGTGAATTCTGAAATAATGTGCTAATTTACAATTTTGTGTACAATTCATCTGAAGTCCTCCTTGGCATGATGGTAGGTATTGTTTGACACCCCTGCATCATACCAAGAGGACTTTTTTTGATCAAGTCCCCGGAAAAGCTCCTAACAGGAATGCTCGTTTCAGGAATGATCCATTTCCATGACCGCTTTTCTCTTTCCTTCCACCATCCTCAACTCACGTACTCTCGCCCCTCTCTTCCCAAAAGATACGAGAAGAAACCGAAGCCTTCTGCGGCCCCCTTAAAGCCCAAAGAAACTTGATGAC
Source organism: Geobacillus sp. Manikaran-105 (assembly GCF_002809955.1). NCBI lineage: Bacteria > Bacillati > Bacillota > Bacilli > Caryophanales > Anoxybacillaceae > Geobacillus > Geobacillus sp. Manikaran-105. Next base: position 1,392 of record NZ_PIJG01000052.1, on the reverse strand, counting down.
TGTAGATGAGCAAATTCACTAACATAAATTGACAACCAAACAAAAAAGGAGACATGAACCGGACTCCTTGGGTAAAATAGATGTGCACAAAACCCATTCACACAAGGAGGTTCATGTCTCATGAATAGATTAGCACATCACCAAGGAATCCACAAGTTTTTCTTCACTTTGGGGTTGACGCTGCAGCTTTCCAAACCGGTCATCAAGCATCTCATTCATATCGTCGATGCCTTGACCACCAAGGGATTCTCGGGAACATTGACYGATATTCATYACTGGAGCTTTCATCCGAATCATCGAACGACGCTCAGTCACTTTTTCACGAAAAGCCCTTGGRAYGAGGAAAGGCTGCTTGGGAAGCTTCAAGAGTGGATCCTCCGCCGAATCGAGCGCCTGGTCGAGCGAAAGAATCAGCCTCTCTTTGTCTCGATTGATGATACGATTTGCCAAAAAACGAAGCCTTCGTCACGGGCAACGCACGCCATTCAAGGGTGTGGTTGGCATTTCTCTCACAAAGATCATCAATCGGTCTGGGGGCATTCGCTCGTTTGGCTGATGGTGCACACCTTCACGCAGGCGTTTCCGTTCGCGTTCCGCCTGTATGACAAGAAGGCGGGAAGGAGCAAAATCGACCTGGCGATCGAGATGCTTTCCTCACTCAAGGTGGAACCGGATCGGCCGGTGTATGTGCTCATGGATTCGTGGTATCCGTCCCAAACGCTCATCGAAGCCTGTCTGAAAAAGGGATTCCATGTCATCGCTGTAAATTAGCACATTATTTCAGAATCCCTTTTTCAAATTATTTCAGGCGGATTCGGAAATAATGTGCAAAATTTTTGCGAATTATTGCGGATTTTGCACATTCTTTCGGAACATTTGCACGCTCTTTCAGATGAAGATTTCCAGCGCGCCTGATGGACCGATGAAAAAGAGGAAGCACAAAAGAGGCCGATTTGGCCCCTTTCGTGCTAATACCCCATTTCCTCTGCAGCCATGCGCACCACTTCTTCGTCAATGACGTCCTTTTTCAGCTGATGCCCGTACAGCAGGCACGTCGTGGCCAACGTGTTGATGACACGGGGCCAACCACGTGATTGCAGGGCAATCGCCTCTAACGCCGATGGGGTGAAGATCGGATGCTTCGCCCCGGCCTGTTTCATCCGATGCTCGATGCAGCCCGCCACCTCTTCCTTCTCCAGCGGCCCCATCCGGCATCGCATGATGATCCGCTGGTCGAGAGGGCGGTGCTGATTGAGCCGCAGCTTCCCCTGTAAATGGGGCAACCCGGCCAAAATCAAGACAAATGGGTTGGTCGAATCCATCTCAAAGTTGAACAAGATGGCGATGTCCTGTAAAAATGCATCCTTTGCTAAATGCATCTCGTCCAAAATG